>JAJFIL010000171.1 GCA_021774965.1 Alphaproteobacteria bacterium | reverse complement strand
ATCACACGCAATGAAATAAACTCGTTCATAACAACCACCCAAGTAGTCTGCAAAGGAAAGTTTGGTGTCTGTTTAGTTGTATCCACCGCAAACGATTACTCAAGAATACTCGATAAACACTACGTAGAACTTCAGTACTGTCTTGGCGATAAATTTACTTCACTAGGCCAAGATTTCTTTAAGCAAGGGAGAGCACTACTGAAGAAACAGGTACCTAAGATAACACCAAGAAAACCAAGGCCACACCAGAAGAAAGCCATAAAGAATGCCCTCGCTTATTTTGTTAAACGCAAAGAAAGCAGAGGCAAGTTAATACATCCATGCGGAACAGGTAAAAGTTTAATTGGTTATTGGATATCAGATGCATTAGAAGCTAAAAAGATAATCGTTGCCCTGCCTAGCCTTTATTTAGTGAGGCAAACAATAGCTGACTGGACTAGAGAATCTGTCGCTAAGCAAATAAGCATAGATTGGATTGTGGTGTGCAGCGAGAAAACTATTAGCGATTCTAGTCGTGATGACCCTGCAATGCGTTTCCATGAGATGGGCGTAGAAGTAACAACAAAGCCTGAAGATATCGCGGTGTTCCTCAAAAGGCGAACCCCAAACAAAAAGAAAGTGGTGTTTACGACTTACCAGAGCGGAGAAGTCACTGGCAAAGCATCCATGGCGGCAAACTTTACATTTGACCTTGGCATCTTTGATGAAGCGCATAAGACTGTTGGGTTAAAAGATAAGTTATTCTCCAAGTTACTCTATGAGAAGAACATAAAGATTAAAAAAAGAGTCTTCATGACTGCCACTGAACGTCAGTATCGAGGTGACAGCGACAATGTAGACAGCATGGATGATATAGATGTTTATGGCGACACCTTCGATAAGATGACGTTTAAGGAAGCATTGGACGAGAAGAATTCAATACTTTGCGACTATAAAATAGTAACAACAATAATAACGCGCTCGGACATCCAGCAACTTGTCGACAAGAACTTACTTGTTAAGCCTGACAAAGGCAAGTGGGATTCGGAAACAGAGGCGAAGACACTTGCATCACTTATAGCGTTAAGAAAGGCGATGAAGAAATACAAAGCCTATCATGCGTTAACCTTTCATAACTCAATTGCTAAAGCTAAAGCATTTGCAGATTCGCTAGAAAGATTTGATGAAGCAACTAAAGAGTACGGCAAGGTCGACACTTACCACGTCTCATCTAATGTAAGCACAGCTAAAAGAAAGGTTGAGTTAAATAAGTTTGCTGATTCAAAGAAGGCTGTTGTAACGAATGCAAGATGTCTTACAGAAGGTATAGATATACCTAAGATAGACGCAATACTGTTTACTGACCCCAAGCGTAGTGTGGTTGATATTGTTCAAGCTGCGGGAAGAGCGTTAAGACCAGCCGATGGAAAGAAGAAGGGTTACATTATAGTTCCTGTGCTCGTTGACCCTGATAATCCTGATAATACTGATGAAGCGTATCAAGATATTCTTCTGGTTTTGAGAGCGATGGCTTCTAATGATGACCGTATTATTGAATATTTTAGAACGATTTATAATGGCAAAAAGTCATCAAAGAAAATAGATGTTATCGATATTGAAATAGCAGACCCTAAAGATATTAAGCTTCAAAGCTTCGTTGACAATATAAAAGATAAAGCATGGGATCGGCTTGCTAAATTATCTTGGAGGCCTTTTGAAGAAGCTAGAGATTTTGTTCGTCAACTTGATCTTAGTGGTCAGCAGCAGTGGATAAATTATTGTAAGGAGCAAATTAGTAATAAACCAATAAAGCCACAGGATATTCCAGCTAACCCTCAGAGAGTATATAAAAATTTAGGTTGGAGTTCCTTGGGAGATTGGTTAGGTACGGGTGTCGTTGCCACGCAACAACGAGAATATTGTTCTTTCATTGAAGCGAGGAAATTTGCACATAGCTTGAATCTTACTTCAGAAAAGCAATGGAGAGCGTACGCTGCTGGCAAACTTAAGGGCTTCAAAAAGAAACCCAATATTATTCCTGCTCATGTGCATGAAGTTTATAGAAATAATGGTTGGGTGAATTGGCCTGACTGGCTGGGAACAGATTACAAACCAAAAACTACTGAATGGCTATCGTTTGAAAAAGCAAAAGAATTCGTTCATAAATTAAAGCTTAATGGTTCTAAAGACTGGCATGCATATTGTAAAGGTGGGCTTAAGAATAAAGGTGAAAAGCCTATAAATGTTCCTTCCAATCCACAAAAAACTTACAGAAACACGGGATGGGTTTCAATGGGTGACTGGACTGGGACTGGCAGAGTTAATCCAAATACATTCATTTATTTACCTTATGAAGAAGCAAAAGAATTTGTGCATAATTTAAATATCAAAACGCTGAAAGAATGGAAGCAGTATTGTAGAGGTGAGATAAAAAATAAACCAAAGAAGCCCGACAATATTCCATCTAATTTTCGACAAACATATTTAAATTCAGGGTATAGCACAAGCAAAGATTGGTTAGGCCATGAAAATATTTCTAACTCTGAACGTTCAAATCTATTTTGGGATTATACAAAGGCGCGGAGCTATGTGCGTAAACTAAAGATAAAAAGTCAAACCGATTGGTTTTTGTATACAAAAGGAAAATTAAAAGGTTTTAATAAAAAACCTCAGGAAATACCCGTAGCACCAAACAGCGCCTACAATGGTAATGGCTGGGTTGATTGGTCAGATTGGTTAGGGACAGGTCGGCTAGCCACAAGGAGCAGAAAGAATTTGCCATTTAATAAAGCAAGGGAGTTCGCGAGAAGCCTTGAGCTTGAGAGTGGAAAAGAATGGCGCTTATACTGTAGTGGAAAAATGAAAGGTAAAAAACCTAAGCTTGACGGGTTGCCAACCAATGTGTGGCGGACATATAAAGACTCAGGATGGGCAGGCATGCAAGATTGGCTTGGATATAAAAAACCTTTTATCAAAATCAATGATTGGCGTGATTATAAAAAAGCAAGAGCCTATGTGCACGAGTTAAATATAAAAAACCAAGCAGAATGGTTTAGCTTGGCTAAAAGTAAAAAACTACCTGATGATATTCCAAAATCTCCAGCGTATGCCTATAAAGACAAAGGATGGATTTCATGGCCTGATTGGTTAGGAAAAAAATAAAAATATATTTTATTGAAGCAATAAAAATATTATCTATTTCTGGTTAAATTATACTCATTAGCATTATAAGCGCTAGCATATAGAGTTATATTTATTTGTTTTAAACAATTTATATCGCACGCTACAATTATAAGTATGTAATCGGCTAAAATGATTTTAAATGGAGTAACTTATGCAGAAATGCAATGTATTCTTAAACGTTAAGTAAGGTGATTTGAAAATGAATAATCAAGCTGAATGTGAAAGCTGCAACGGCTCCAAGCCAGCAAATAGTTGGGAACAAATTGGCGAGCCAGAACTTCATAAAGGAGGGACGAGTGGTGATTCAACATATACACATTACATATGCAGTATTTGTGGTTCACGATGGTTAAAAATCCGAGACAGCGGTGGATTAGGTGGTCATGGTACTTTTTTTCATCGGGAAGAGTGAGTCATGAAAATATATTATTCATATATACCTTTCATAACGATCTTTCTGTAAATCAATTTAGATAATGTTTGTTTTGCTGTCGCAATTTTATTGCGAATGTTTTTTTCGCGTTTATGGTTGATGTTGAAAAATTCCATTCCATTTTTCCAATATAAAAGTAATATATACTTAATGATATATATTCAGAAAAGAACAAGCTCTTTAAAGATATTCTAATTAATAATATACCTATTAAATGAGAGTTAAAAAAAATGAGAACAAAGAGTCTTTTTCATTTCACTAGTGAGCTAGAAACACTTTTTTCAATACTTAAGAATGGTTTTTGGCCACGAATTAGTTTTGAGGATATAAGTTGGGTCGGTCATGATGATTTCTACGGCAACCCTATGGTTTGTTTCTGTGATATAGCTTTATCTAAATTAAGTGTTCATACGTCATTTTATGGAAATTATGGCATTGGTATGACTAGAGAATGGGGGATTAATAATGGCCTTAACCCATTAATGTATATTTCATCCAATTCTATTTTATCAGAAACCCTAAATAGTTTGATGTCCAATGCAAAGGTAAAAGCAAAAGCGGATGCAATGATCACATTGCTCTACACAAAACCTTTGTTTGGACAAATGTTGGATAATGGTAATAACATTGAAAAGAATTTTTATGAAGAATGTGAGTGGCGATATTTAGATACTTCATTAGGCGGAATATTTCGCTCAGACATAAAAGATATAAATGAAGTCGATATTGAAAATGATAAAACTCTCAGTAGGGCATTGAAGTTTAAGCCGAGTGATATCCGATATATATTGGTTAATAAAGAAAATGATGTCATCCGTTTGATAGACTTTATTAACTCTCATCTTGGAGAATATTCGCATAATGAATTAAAGGTAATGACTACTAAAATTGTAATTCTAGAAGAGCTGGGGAAAGACATATAAAAACAACAAATAAAGTTAATTATCTAAAGATAACATTTTATTTGAATAAATCGTAAATCTATAGTTAAGGTCGATGATAAATGACAGTAAAGTTATTTAATTTTATCTAAGCTTAAATATGAAGAATTTAATCTATCTCATATAGAAACAAATTAAGTATTAAATAATATAGAGGTTTATATGCCAATGGACAAGGAATATAGGAATGCTTTAGCAGTAGGTACCGAAATCAATTGGTATCGAATTGAAGCTATTCTTGGTCAGGGAGGATTTGGTATTACCTATCTTGCTAGAGATTTAAATCTTGATAAAGAAGTAGCTATTAAAGAATACCTGCCATCAGAATTCTCAATCCGTGAAAAAAACACTGTACAGCCAATCACTTCAAATCATGAAGACCAATATTCATTAGGATTGACTAGGTTTATTGAGGAAGCTAGAACACTCTCAAAATTTGAACATCCAAATATAGTAAGAGTGCATACGGTATTTGAAGAAAATAATACTGCCTACATGGTTATGAGTTATGAGAAAGGCAAGAGTCTTCAAGAGCTAATAAGTAAAAAAAATACTATAGAAGAAAACAAGCTTAAAAGTATTACATATAAAATATTATCAGGACTTAAAGAAGTACATGAATTAGGTTTTATTCATCGAGATATCAAGCCGGATAATATTTTTATAAGAGAGGATGATGAGCCTGTATTGTTAGACTTTGGCTCTGCTAGACAAGCTATTGGTGACGAGACAAAAACGATAACTAGTATTGTTTCACATGGCTATGCCCCTCTTGAACAATACCAAAAAGATTCAAAAGAAGTGGGTGGGTGGTCGGATATTTATAGCTTTGGTGCTACTTTATACCGATGTTCAGTTGGGATAATGCCAGCAGATCCATTAAGTAGAAGTAAATCCCTACTACAGACTAAAAATGATCCATATGTTTCAGCGGAGGAAATTCTAGAAGGAAAGTATTCTGAGAAGTTTACTAAAGCCATTGATGCAGCATTAAATTTAAACTCATATGACAGGCCTCAAAATATCCAAGAATGGCTACTTTTGTTATTTAGTGGTGAGCCTTACACTGAAAATAATCAAATCACAGAAGAAGTAACAGAAATTAATGAAAGTGTAAGCAATAAACCAAAAAGTATTAATAAAAATAAATCTGTAATAATAGTATTGTTTTTAGTTTTAATTGCCAGCATTGTTTTAATTGATAGTAAAAAAGATACAACAGATGAAAATGTAATTTCTATTTTAGAAAGTTATGCAAAAGCTGATTATTCTGAAACTAAGAAAAAAATAGAAGCGACTAAAAATATTGAAAATATAAGGGTAAAGTACATTAGAGCACTAATGTATTCGAATGGTTATGCCTCAGAAATTGATACGGAAAAAGCAGATAAAATTATTGATGAAATAATGCCTCTTACAGAAAAATTTGCTAAGGAAAATCTGCCTTGGGCAATGACAAATTTAGCAACTATATATCTGTATAAAAATGAAAACTTAGATGAAGCATTTGAACTTTCAAAAAGAGCAGCTGAATCAGGCTTTCCTAGAGCAATTTATAATCTTGCAAACTATTATAATGAAGGTATAGAAGTTGAAAAAGATATAAATAAAGCCAATGAATTGTATCTAAAATCTTATGAAATGGGATTTTCATTAGGCGCTAGGCAAATTGGTAATAGATATAAAAGTGGGCTTGGTTATGTCATTGACTTGGATAAAGCTGAAAGTTATTTTAAATCTGCTATTGAAAAAGGAGCAGATTTAATAACTTATGACTTAGCAATTTTATATTTTAACAATCACTTTAAAAAATATGACGAAGCTATATCGATGCTTATAGAGTTATCGAAATTGGAATTTCCTTTGGCAGATCATGCATTAGGTTTTGCTTATTCAGAGGGGCTTGGAGTTGAGAAAGATGAAAGTAAAGCTCTAGACTATTTCCTAAAAGCTGCCGATAAAGGTCATGGTGATGCAATGTCACAAGTGGCAGCCTACTACAATGATGGTATTGGGGTAGAAGCAGATGTTAATGAATCTTTATCTTGGCACAGAAAAGCAGCAAAGCTAGGAAATGCTTTTTCTCAAAGTGTTTTAGGCGACTCCTATTACAGAGGAGTTGGGAATTCTAAAGATATTTCAAAAGCTATCGAGTGGTTCAAGAAAGCAGC
>JAJFIL010000018.1 GCA_021774965.1 Alphaproteobacteria bacterium | reverse complement strand
CAGTCCGTCTCCTTTAACCACTCGGACACTCCTCCGGTCCTGTTGACTTGGCTCTTATTTCCTCACGTCAAAAAGGGCCCGCGCCGTAACTCGCACAAACCCTCATATTCTCTAGCGCGCTGATAAACCTTGGACCGCGCGTCCTGTCAATAGTGGTACCCTCAAATAAGCGAAGGATCCTATCGCCTACCCTCAAAGGTTGGCGGCAGGATCATATGTTGCCGTTCATGGAGCCGCGGAATATAAGCGCGTCCATGACAACACGCAAGCACCTCTCTAAAAAGGCCTTCAAAAAGGCAGAAGCCATTGATAACTCTTGGCTTTTTGGACAACACGCCGTAGCCGAAGCGCTCAAAAACCCGGCCCGGGAAGCGAATCGCCTGATTGTGACTCGAAATTCGGCACGAGATTTGCCTTCAAATCTGCCTCTGGAACCTGAAATTCTGGAGCCAAAAAATATTTCGGCCATTTTGCCGCAAGGGGCTGTCCACCAAGGGCTCGGCCTTCAGGTCAGCCCCCTTGCCGAACCTGATTTGGAGGACACCTGCGCCAATCCAGACCCGGCCCATCCAGTCGTGGTGCTCGATCAGGTCACCGACCCTCATAATGTAGGGGCCATCATGCGCACCGCGGCGGCCTTTGGCGCTCGCGCTATCGTCACCACAATGCGCCACAGTCCGGAGATATCCGGCACTTTGGCTAAAGTGGCCTCCGGCGCGGTGGAGCACCTACCCTATATCCGGGCGGGCAACCTATCAGAGGCCATGGTGGAGCTGCAGAACCTAGGGTATCACCTCATCGGCCTGGCCGAAGAAGGGGAAGCAGCCTTGGGTGATCTCGCGCCGTTTGGTGCAGTCGCCATTGTTTTGGGCGCTGAGGGTACTGGTTTGCGTCAGAAGACCCGCACAAAATGCGATCAGCTGGCCAAGCTGCCAACCCAGCCGCCTATCGGCAGTCTGAATGTTTCAAACGCAGCAGCGGTAGCTCTTTATGAAGTTGTGCGGTCACAATCTTAAATGACCATCACCGTCCGCCCTGCCCTGCCCGACGAGTACAAAGCCATCGGTGATCTGACAGTTGCGGCGTACATGCGCCTGGATGATCGCGACAGCGACGCCCACCGGGAGTATATGGGCATGCTGGCCGATGTTCCTGCTCGTGCATCTCAAGCTGACGTTATTGTTGCTGTTGATGAAACAGGCGCGGTGTTGGGCTCGACCACCCTGGTGCTGGACACTAATTCCGAGATGGCAGAATGGGATGAAGACGGCACCGCAGGCTTTCGCATGCTGGCGGTCGCTCCAGAGGCCCAAGGCAAAGGCGTAGGTCGTCTGCTTACAGACTATTGCATCAAGGCAGCGAAATCTGCTGGCAAAACGGCAGTGCTGATCCATTCCCGAGACGTGATGGAAGCGGCACGTAAGATTTACTCCGACTATGGATTTGTCCGCCACCCGGAAATCGATTTCGCCGTCGAGAACATTACCCTCGACGGCTATCGCTTGGAACTATAGGCGCGCCTTAGGCCTCCGCCCGACCTTCCAGGGTCGCCACTGTTGCCAGATCCTCACGCACGTATTTGGCAGCAAACAAGAAGTGCGCCACCGCCCACACATAAATCAAGGCTGTCGCAGCAAGCGAATAGCGCAAGGCATCACCAACGCCATATGTGGGCTCGAGAATGTCAGCAACGACACCCACCAGCAAAGGCCCAAGGCCCAAGCCAATAATGTTTATGACGAAAAGCAATGTGGCAGAAGCCAGTGCCCGCATCTTAAGCGAAGCAAGCCCTTGGGTGACCGATAATGCAGGCCCAAGATAGATTGCCGAACCAATAATTGGGATCGTCCATGCAATTATCCCAATAGTGGTGGAATCTGAAAGATAGAAGAAAAGCCCGAACGGAACACCAATGGTAATCGCTCCGGCTGGCACCCAGACATTCCAGCGCGCGTCGCCTTTAGAGAGTTTGTCCACCAGCATGCCGCCGGCAAAGGTTCCAAGTCCGCCAAACACGCCGATGACAAAAGCAAGCGCTGTACCGACTTCACCTACAGACATGCCATGGGAAACGATCAAGTACTTGGGCACCCACTGTAATGCGCCATAGCCCACAAAGGACGTCAATGCTGCGGCCAGTGCCAAATGGCGGAATGTTTTCAATTTCCAGAGGTATGCGAAAACCTCCATAACTTTTGGTGCGTCGCCTGTGGCTGTCATGCCATCGGCATGACCTCGCGGCGGCTCCCGCAATCCAAACCGGGCCACGAAGAACAAGAGTATCCCTGGAGCGGCCGCGAGAAAGAACGCCCAACGCCACCCCCAAAGTTCCGCGATCCATCCGCCAAAGAAAAAGGCAATAAAAATACCTGCGTTCAGCCCCATTGCCAAAATTGCCATTGCGGTTGCCCGCTCTTTGGGCGGGAAAAGATCTGCCAATATGGAATGGCTGGGAGGGCTTGTACCAGCTTCCCCGACCCCAACACCAACACGCAAAATAGCAAACTGCCATGCCGTCGTCGCTGCCCCACAAAGAGCTGTCATGACGGAGAACAAACCTAAACACCATGCAATGACTTTTATCCGCACTGTTCGATCTGCAAGCAACGCCAATGGCACGCCAAGTACTGCATAGAAAAGTCCAAAAGCCGTTCCGGTTAAAAGGCCCATTACAGTGTTGGAAACTTGCAATTCGCGCTGAATATCGTCCAGCAATATCGCGAACACATATCGATCAATCCAGTTGACCACATAAATTAACGTCAAGACGAGCAACACATAATTGCGGTACGGCATACTAAAGCCGCCTACTTTAAGAGGCCGCAACGGGTCTGCACTCACATCTTGTGTTTCGTCGCTCATCACAATGCTTCCTTACTAACAGGTCTCAACCAACTCAAGGACGCTGCTTCGCGTCCCTTTTCATCATTACACGGATTATTTCCGCTTGGCTTGCGCTTCTTTCGTTGCCGCAAAGATCACCCCGGACAGCGCCAGCAGCGCGATCAGGTTGGGCACGGCCATCAGACCGTTCATAGTGTCGGCAAAATTAAGAATGTCCTCAAACTCAAAAAGTGTACTTGTGCCCAGCACGATGACTGCTGCCCACAAGAGACGGTATGGCATGATGACACCAACACCAAAAATGTACTCGGCCGAGCGCTCACCGTAATAACTCCA
>JAJFIL010000170.1 GCA_021774965.1 Alphaproteobacteria bacterium | reverse complement strand
ACGTGGTCATCTTCTCAATAACCCAGGCCGCCCAACCTATTGGACTGTCTTCGAGGCCAAAGGCCAATGACATGGGCTTGGCTGCGTGCATCTGGAAATAGGCCCCTTCCATAAACTGGATGGCTTGGCCAGCGGCAGCGTGCGCCAGCTCCTCTTTGGTTTCCGGCTCCACGCCAGGAGACCACCAGCCATGGATATTGAGATGCACAGCAGCACAGGCGTCCCAATCCAGCGCCATGGAGGTGGAGATCACCCCGCCCCAATCTCCCCCCTGGGCGACATAGCTGTCGTAGCCCAGCACATCTGTCATAAGCGTGTTGAAGTACGCGCCGATATGTCGGGGACTGATGGGATTTGCGGGTGTTTCAGAGAACCCATATCCCGGCAGAGAAGGAACCACCACGTGGAACGCGGGTTCTCCTGTCGGTGGATTGGTCAGTGGTTCGATTAAGTGCAGAAACTCAAACACGGATCCGGGCCACCCATGGCTCAGGATCAACGGTGTTGCATCAGCCCTTCCCGAGCGCACGTGATAGAAATGAAGCTCGAGGCTTTCTCCTTTAACCGAAACAGGTGCCTTGAATTGGGCAAAACCATTGAGGCTTTTCTCCGCTGCGCGCCAATTAAACTCCTTGGTCCAATAGGCTGCCAATTCCTTCATATAGTCGAGATTGGCACCATACCCCCAACCACCGTTTGCAGGCGCCTTGGGCCAGGTCGTTTGGGTAACGCGCCGCATGATCCGTTCCAGCTTGCTTTGCGGGACATCAATTGTGAAGGAAGTGGGATCGGCCATGAAAAGCCCTCCGGTCTGGCGCATGTGGAATGCTCAGACTACGGAGAGATTGCAGGCACGGCAAGCCAAAGCTGGCAAGATCAGTTGTTGATCACGCCTTTGCTTCGACCTTGCCATGGCAATGTTTGTATTTCTTGCCGGAGCCGCAAGGGCAGGGAGAATTCCGAGGGATCTTGCCCCAGCTTGCTGGATCATCGCTTGAAAGCGGTTCTGCCGCAGCATCTTCCGGGCGATTGCCGCGCAGGTTGGCGGAAATACGCTGTTCTGGCCTGCGCCCTTGACGCTTGCGCGCCATTTCATTCTCGCCGGTCAGCGGGTTGTTATGGCTTTCTTGCGTCTTGCGCTTGGGGGCGGCACCCAGCTCAGGTGGAGCCATCTCGATACGCAACAGCTGCGTCGTTACTTCCTGACGCAGATTGGATAGCAAGTGGTTGAACAACTCAAACGCTTCGGTCTTGTACTCATTGAGTGGATCGCGTTGAGCCAGCCCGCGTAAAGCGACGGCCTGACGCAAATGGTCCAACATACCCAGATGGTCGCGCCAGTCCTTATCAAGGACTTGCAATAGAAGCGTCTTCTCGACCCGGCGCAAAAGCTGTGGTCCCAGATTGGCTGCTTTTTCTGCCATACGTTTGTCGGCAGCTTCCATCAGGCGCTCGCGAATTTCTTCGTCCGCGATGCCTTCTTCTTTGGCCCATTCCTGCACAGGGGCTTCAAGCCCGGTAATGCGATTGAACTCTTCTTCCAGGCCTGCTGAATCCCATTGCTCGGGATAGGCCTTGGGCGGGATGTGGGCTTCGACCAAATCTTCAACCACCTGGTGGCGCATGTCGGAAATAACTTCCGACAAATCCTCAGCGCGCATCATTTCAATGCGCTGCTCAAAGATCGCCTTGCGCTGATCATTCATGACGTTGTCGAACTTCAGAAGGTTCTTACGGATATCAAAGTTCCGTTGCTCGACCTTCTGCTGAGCTTTTGCCAACGCGCCGTTGATCCACGGGTGAACAATGGCTTCGCCTTCATCGAGCCCAAGACGCTTCAACACGCCTTCCATACGGTCGGTGCCGAAGATGCGCATGAGATCATCGCCGAGGGAAAGGAAGAATTTGGAAGCGCCAGGGTCGCCCTGACGGCCCGTCCGACCGCGCAACTGATTATCGATGCGGCGGCTTTCGTGGCGTTCGGTGCCGACCACATAAAGCCCGCCGGCATCCAGGGCCGCTTGCTTCTTGGCGTCGGTGTCAGCAGTGATCTCTTTGATTTTTTTCTCGCGCGCCGCTTCGTCCTTGATGGTTTCAGCTTCGGCGCGGATGCGCATATCCAAATTGCCGCCCAATTGAATGTCCGTTCCGCGACCAGCCATGTTGGTGGCAATGGTCACAGCCCCGGGCACGCCTGCTTGCGCCACGATCTGAGCTTCCTGCTCATGGAATCGGGCATTCAACACATTGTGCGGGATCTTGTGCTTCTTGAGGGTCTTGGCCAGGGTTTCGGATTTCTCAATGGAAACCGTGCCCACCAGGATAGGCTGACCGCGCTTATGGCAGTCTTCGACCAGATCCAGAATGGCTTTTGTCTTCTCTTCAGCGGTGCGATAGACCTCATCATCTTCGTCGAGACGAATGATGGGCTTGTTGGTGGGGATTTCCATCACGCGCAGCTTATAGATCTCGTCAAACTCACCCTCTTCCGTCAGGGCCGTACCGGTCATGCCTGAAAGCTTGTTATAGAGGCGGAAATAGTTCTGGAAGGTGATGGAAGCCAGCGTCTGGTTTTCCGGCTGGATCGCCACGCCTTCCTTTGCTTCCAAAGCCTGGTGCAGACCGTCGGAATAACGGCGGCCTTCCATCATGCGGCCTGTGAACTCATCAATGATGACCACGCGGCCTGACTTGACGATGTAGTCTCGGTCTTTCTGGAAAATCTTGTGAGCACGCAAAGCCTGGTTGGTGTGGTGCACCAGCGAGACATTGGCGATGTCATAAAGATTGCCGCCCTGAAAAATGGGCTGGGCCTTTTCGTCAGCTGCAATGCGCTTTTCGTCGATTTCCTTGAGGATTTCTTCGACACGCTCGTTGCCCTCTTCAGTCAGGGTGATCTGGCGTGCCTTTTCCTCGATCTCATAATGCTCTTCTTCGAGCAGGGGGATCAGGCCGTCGATGACGCGATAAAGTTCGGAGTTGTCATCGGTGGGGCCAGAAATGATCAGCGGCGTGCGCGCTTCATCCACCAGGATGGAGTCAACTTCATCTACGATGGCAAAATTGTGCGGGCGCTGAACCATGGCGGTCAGCTGGTATTTCATGTTGTCGCGCAGATAATCGAACCCAAGCTCATTGTTGGTGGCGTAGGTGATGTCTGCTGCATAGGCCGCGCGCCGTTCTTCGTCGCTGAGGCCGGGAATAACGCAGCCCACTTGAAGGCCCATAAAGCGATAGACCTGCCCCATCCAATCCGCATCGCGGCTGGCGAGATAGTCATTCACGGTAACAACGTGCACGCCCTTGCCGTCCAGAGCATTGAGATAGGCCGCAAGGGTGGCGACAAGGGTCTTGCCCTCGCCGGTTTTCATTTCAGAGATTTTGCCTTCGTGAAGGACCATGCCGCCCAGCAGCTGCACATCATAGTGGCGCTGACCCAGGGCGCGCTTGGCACCCTCGCGGACCGCGGCAAAGGCTTCTTCAAGAAGTTCGTCCAGAGTTTCGCCATCGGCAACCCGAGCCTTGAACTCAACGGTCTTGGCGCGCAGTTCGTCGTCGGTGAGAGCTTCGAATTCCGGCTCAAGGGCGTTGATCGCCTCGATCCGGCGCCACATGGGCTTGAGCTTCCGCTGATTGGCATCGCCAAAAATGGATTTGGCAATAGAGCCGAGACTGACCATCCGGCTGCCCTTTCTTTACTATTCGCGGCAAACGCCCCCCGGGGAATTCGTCCGTCATGAACCGAACACCGAAATGCGTTCCCTGGCCACGCCTCGGTGGGCCTTAAAATAGCCCCAGCCGTATGGCCTAATAAACGGGGCAGACATAGGGTTGCCCACCCCCCTTGTCAACGCGTAACCCTGCGCCAGAACCACGCGGGGAAGAAAGAATTTCTGCACCAAGTCAATCGCTTAAGTGATAATAGGGGGTGAACGAGGGCCCCCTCGGTCACGGAGTTATCACCGAATAGGGTTAAAAAGCATGGCCACAGGCCCCAAAGGCAGGTCTCGGAGCACCGGGGCAGACAAAAAAGCGACATCAACGGGGGCGAATATCCAACATGCATTGGATCCTCTAACGGCTCTGTTAAAGGGCGCTGGCCTGCGCCGCTCGGACCCTGCAACCCCTGAGGCGGCCAAGCCCAAAGCCAAGACAAAACGCAAAACTGCTGCCCGCAAAACCACTAGTCTCAAGCGCTCTCCGCTTGCGGTGGGTTTTCCCACCATGCCTGCCGTGGCGGGCGTCAAGCTCAGCTCTGTGGCCGCAGGGGTCAAATATGCTAACCGGCGAGATCTCATGGTCGCGACCTTCAAGCCCGGAACGCAGGTCGCAGGGGTCTTTACCCAGTCCAAGACAGCCGCCGCCCCGGTGGAGTGGTGCCGCAAGGCGCTGGAGCGGGACCCGCCCAGTGCAGCTGTTCTGGTGGTCAATGCGGGAAATGCCAACGCCTTTACCGGGAAAGCCGGTGATGAGGCGGTCAAAGAGGTCGTGGGCCTTGCCGCGAAGACGGCCAAGTGCCGCCAGCGGGAGGTGTTTGTGGCCTCCACTGGCGTGATTGGCGAACCCTTGCCCACCAAGCGGGTTACGGATCGTTTGGCGTCCCTCATAAAGGGTGGCAGTGCGCGTCCCTGGAAGACTTCCGCCCAGGCCATCATGACCACGGACACCTTTCCCAAAGGGGCGACGCGAACTGCTGAAATCGATGGGGTCTCCGTTGTCATCAACGGCATTGCCAAGGGCTCGGGGATGATCGCGCCGGACATGGCAACCATGCTCAGCTTTATTTTCACCGATGCGCCGGTTCCTTCCGATGTGCTCCAGTCTCTGCTGCTGCTGGGCGCGCGAGACAGTTTCAATGCCATAACTGTGGATAGCGACACCTCCACCAGCGATACGGTCCTTGCCTTTGCAACAGGCGCTGTAGCAATCGCCAAGCCCATTACGCGCATCGGAGATCGGCGGCTGGCCGATTTCCGGCTCAAGCTTCATGACCTCATGCGGGAGCTGGCCCTACAAGTGGTTCGCGATGGGGAGGGGGCCAGCAAATTGGTCAAGGTCGTGGTGAAGGGGGCCGCCAGCACATCAGCTGCCCGCACAATTGCTTTGAGCGTTGCTAATTCGCCCCTGGTAAAAACAGCCATCGCAGGGGAGGACCCTAACTGGGGCCGGGTCGTCATGGCGGTTGGCAAAGCCGGTGAAGCCGCAAACCGAGACAAATTATGCATCAAGTTCAATGGGTTACCTGTGGCCGAGAAAGGCCAAGTGCATCCAGACTACCATGAAGGCAAAACCGCAGCCTCTATGAAGGCCTCGGAGATTACACTGGAAGTTAATGTGGGTGTGGGCCAAGGTATCTCAACCATCTGGACGTGTGACCTCACTTCTCGCTACATTTCTATCAATGCGGATTATCGGAGCTGATGACTTGAGCCTTCCCTCATCCCCTTCCTTTGGCGGCGAGATACAATTGGAAACACGTCAGTTGGTCTTGCGAGAACTAGCCAATGGGGATGCGACAGCGGTTGCTCAATATCTGAGCGAGTGGGATGTGGTGAAGCAGACCACGTCAGTCCCGTTTCCCTATGACGAGCGATCAGCCCTGACCTGGATTGCCCGGGTGCGCAACCGAATGGCGGAGGGGCTGCAATATGCCTTTGCCATCACCCGGCGCGATGATGGCCTGATGATCGGCACTGTGGCCGTTGGCATCCTTAATGACACAGAAAATCGCCACGGAGAGATCGGCTATTGGCTGGGCAAGCCCCACTGGGGCTTTGGCTTTGCGCCGGAAGCTGTGATCGCGGTAACGGAATATGCATTGAACACAATCGAGCTGGCTCACATCGAAGCAGCAGTGTTCAAAGACAATGTGGCCTCCGCGCGGGTCCTTGAAAAATCCGGTTATCGACTAGAGCGGGCTGAGACCCGTCATTATCCAGACCGCGGGGGGAAGCGCAAAATATTGCTTTATGCCGCCCGAGAAAATGATTTGAAGGAAGATATTTCATGAAGACTTTAAATGCGTTCCTTATTGGCCTTGCGAGCCTGGTTCTAGTCAACCTCTCGGCTCATGCAGAACCGGCGTTGGTCAGCATCAGCGACGACGATACCACGATCCATGTGCTGGGGACGTTCCACGTTCTTCCTCCCGAAGCCAAATGGCGCACGGCGCGAGTGGACCAAGCTTTGGCTGCGTCCGATGCGATCTACATGGAAGCAGATGTCTGGAGTGATCCCGCCCAAATGGGCAGTATTGTGCAGGCCCTTGGTTTGAACCCGCCCGGATCTCCGCTCTCCTCAACAATGTCCAGCGAAGAGTGGGCAAGCGTCTCCGAGTTTGCGGCGACAATGGGCATTCCCCCTCAAGGGTTGGAGCCTCTTCGCCCGTGGTTGGCGGCTATTACCCTCAGCATGCAAATGATTGCGATCCAGGGCTTTGACCCTAATTCTGGTGTTGATGTGCAGCTGTTCAGTCAGGCAAACGCAGAAGGTCGCGAGCTGCGCTTCTTTGAGACGGCTGAGGAACAAATCCGGTTCTTTTCCGATATCCCTGATGAAATTCAGACATCCCTTCTGGTCGGCACGGTTGAGCAAGCTGCCGCTGTTCCAGATCAGATCAACCAGTTGCTGGAGGCTTGGTTGGCCGGTGATCTGGAACAGATGGACGAGATTGGTAATCTGCCCCTGGCAACCGAAGAGCCAGAGCTCTATGCCGTTTTGATAACAAACCGAAATCAAGAGTGGGCAGAAGAATTGAACGAGTTGATGGACAGCCCCGGCACGTATTTCGTGGCGGTGGGAACGCTCCACCTTCCCGGTGAGGGAGGCGTTATTGAGCTCATGCGTGCAGAAGGGTTTGAGATTAGCCTCAATTGAGATCAATGGCTTTATTGCAAGCCATTGAATGAAAGTGAGTAAGTTATGAAGTTCATTTGCAGTCTGACTATTTCGATTGCTCTGTTTTGTATGACAAGCATGTCGGCCCTAGCTGACCCAGCATTGGTTGAGGTCAGCGATGAGGATACAACAATCTATATCCTCGGCACGGTTCACGCCCTGCGGCCGGGCGTTGAATGGCAGTCGGACGAAATTGATCGTGCATTTCAGGCATCTGAAGCAATTTACTTCGAAACGGATATGTGGAGTCCCAGCGCGCAGGGGATGATGGCGCAAGTGCTCATCAGAGGCCTCAACCCGCAAGGCGTGACCTTGTCCGCAACCATGTCAAAAGAAGCCTGGCGCGTGGTTGCTGCTTATGCGAGCCAGCATGGATTGCCGGAACAAGGGTTGGAACGGATGCAGCCTTGGTTGGCCAGCCTTGTTCTCGGATCAGCCTCGCAAAGCCGCAGTGGTGTTGAATTGAGCGAAGGCGTGGATCAGCAGCTTCTGGCTCAATCTATCAAGCAATCGCGAGAGCTCCGCCATTTCAACAGTGCAGAAGAGCAGGTCCGGTTTCTTTCTGATCTCCCCCTCGAAATCCAATCCGCCATGTTGCTGGATACGGTGCGGCAGAGGGAAGTGCATACCGGGCTTTCTGATGGGCTATTGAACGCCTGGCTAAGCGGGGATCTCGATACACTGGATGCGATTGTAAATCGGTCCATGCGCGAGTTTTCGCCCGAGCTGTTTGAAGTTATTATTGTGGGCCGAAATGCGAGCTGGGTTGAAGAGCTTACAAGCCTTATGGAGGTCCCCGGCGTTTACTTTGTCGCCGTGGGGGCCGCTCACTTGCCTGGCGATTATGGGCTCATAGAATTAATGCGTGCTCAGGGCTTTGATGTAAGTGCCGATTGACGAGGATTGATTTTTGGTCAAGTAACTAGAAGTTAAGCAATCCTACTAAGATCGAATTAAACAGTATGCCTCAAGATAATCCCGCTAAACCACGAAAGCTGTTGCTTGTGGTGGCCTGCGCCCTTGTGGACGTGGACGGTCGCGTTCTGATCGCTCAACGGCCCAAGGGCAAGTCGATGGAAGATTTGTGGGAGTTTCCCGGCGGCAAGTTGGAGCCGGGAGAGAGTTTGGAAGGTGCGCTGATACGGGAGTTGAAAGAAGAGCTTGATGTGGACACAGAAGATGCCTGCCTCGCGCCCTTTGTTTTTGCCTCTCACGCGTATGAGGAGTTCGATTTGTTGATGCCGCTCTATGTTTGCCGGAAGTGGAAGGGCACCCCGCGTGCGCTTGAGCATCAGGCTATTACATGGGTTCGTCCCAATGAGCTTCGCAAATACGACATGCCGCCTGCAGACAAGCCCCTTGTGTCACACTTGATTGATTTATTGTAAGGGTTAGTTCAATGGTACGTATACTGAATGCATGGGCCCTGGATGAATCAGGTGCCACATCTATCGAATACGCGATGATCGCATCGGCGGTGTCCATCACGATTGTTGGCGTGCTCATTACCATCGGCGCTTCGGTCGCGGCAATGTTCACGTCCATGTCTGACGGATTTGGCGGCTAATCCAGACTATCGTCTCGTTTCTGTTCTGCCGCCCGAAAGGCTTCGGCCAAGCTGGTCTTGGCGGTGCCGGGGCGCAAGGGTTGTTGCTGGCTGCTGTCAGGCGCCCAGCCCGATAAATAGACAATCTCAAAACTTGCCCGCACGCGGCCATCAGGATCGGCAAAGCGCGTTCCATACATTTCCAACGCCCGGGTCAGCGTGGCGCGCCGCATTGGCTTGCGCCCCCGCTGGACTAGCGCATTGGCCTCGCCCATGCCCCGCAGATCAGCCATCAGATGCAATGCCGTATCATAGCGAACGGTAATGGTATCGGTATCCGCCACGGGCAAGGCAAAGCCCGCGCGTTGCAAAAGGCTGCCTGCCTCGCGCACATCCACAAAGGGGGAGACGTGAGGGCTGGCTCCGCCTGTTACTTCCGCTTCCGCTTCTGTCAGGGCAGTGCGCAGCTCGTTTAATGTGCCCCCGCCAAACAACGAACCGAGAAATAGCCCGTCAGGCTTAAGGGCACGGCGGATCTGCACCATGGCCCCGGGGAGATCATTGACGGCGTGTAGCGCCATGCCCGCGATTGCCAGGTTCAGCGTTTTGTTTTTCAAAGGAAGGCGCTCTTCATCCCCAACACAAAAAGAATGGTGAGCAGTCTTGGTGCGCGGCGGAGCTAGATCCATGCCGGTAAAATGTCCGATGCGGCCCAATGCTTCAGTGCTGGCAAATTGTCCGGAGCGCGCACCAATCTCCAGCCCCCTCGGAAACTCCCGAGCCACCGTCATCAGCCGGTAGGACAGCTCCTCTGCAATATGAGCATGGAGAAAGTCATAATCGCCCAGCTCGGCGCTTGCCCGCTGGCGGCGGGTGCGGACAAGGGTGCGGTCAAAGATCTGCATGGGGCCTGACCCTGGGTTTGCTGCGTGTTTGTCTGTGTTGGCTTGCTCTGTCATGCTGCCTTATATGGTTTTGACACAAACGGGGCAATGTCAGCTTTGGGCCAGGATCCAGGATCCAGATTTGGTGAGTTTGCGCGAGGCTCCCTTGTGCCTGCCGTGCAAGGGGCAGGGCGATTTGCGCTGGATCTTTTGCTGCCGCCGCAATGCCTTTCCTGCCGTGCCCCGGTAACAGAGCCCGGACACCTTTGTGGCACCTGCTGGTCAGAAGTGGATTTCCTTGATGGGCCGGGATGTGCCTGCTGCGGCTTGCCTTTCGAGACACCGGAGCTGGACGGTGCCTTGTGCGGGGCCTGCACCCGAGCAACACCAGCCTATGATAAAGCCCGAGCTGTGATGTGCTATGACGATGCCTCTAAGGGACTAATTCTGGGGCTCAAGCATGGGGATCGCCACGAAGGGGCAAACTCCTATGGCAAGTGGTTGGCGCGTGTGGGCGCAGAATTGCTGGAAGATGCCGATCTGATCGCCGTGGTGCCTCTTCATCGGCGCAGGCTTTTGTCGCGTCGCTATAATCAGGCAGCACTCATCGGGCAGAGCCTGGGCCGGGAGAGCGGCGTGCCGTTCGATCCCATGGTGTTGGAACGGATGCGTGCTACCCCCAGTCAGGGCGGGCTCAATCGGCGACAGCGCCGACATAATGTCGCGGGGGCATTCCGCGTCCGTCCCGGATATGAGGACCCCATTGAGGATCGGCAGATTGTATTGGTTGATGATGTGTTAACAACCGGGGCAACGGTGGATGCTTGCGCACGAACCCTGAAACGTGGTGGCGCGCGCGGCATCCATGTACTGACGCTTGCTCGCGTGGTTCGACCCACCTAAGGACTGCGCCAATAGCACCTGTTGCAATATCAGCCGTCCACATCAATGATGGGCCGCGTTTAATGAGGATCCCATGGCTAAAATCGAAATCTATAGCTCCCCGTTCTGTGGTTTTTGCTATCGCGCCAAGGCGCTTTTGAAGAAGAAAAAGGCGGACTTTGAGGAGGTGAATGTGTTTACGACACCTGGCGGTCGGGACGAGATGATGAAGCGCAGCAAGGGCTACCCGACGGTCCCGCAAATCTTCATCAATGATAAGTTCATTGGTGGCTGCGACGAGCTTTATAATCTGGACCATCAAGGTCAGCTCGATATTTTATTGGCCAAGTAGAAATGGCGAAATAGGCATGACCACCTTCCGAGCCTCTTGCGTTCAGATGACTTCTGGCTCGGACATGGCTGTTAATATTGAGGCTGCATCCTCCCTTATCCGAGAGGCAGCAGCGAGCGGCGCGGATTTCATCGCCACACCTGAGGTCACGCACCTGATGGTGCTCAAGACCGAGGAGCTGTTCTCCAAAATCTTCCCCCAGGATGAAGACCCAGGCCTGAAAGCGTTTCAGGCACTGGCGGCGGAGTTGGGAAAATGGCTGCTTATCGGATCGCTGGCCATTCGTATTGCCAAGGATAAAGCCGCAAACCGGAGCTTTCTCCTAGGCCCCGACGGCAGCGTCAAGGCAACTTACGACAAGATCCACATGTTCGACGTGGACCTGCCCAGCGGTGAAAGCTATCGCGAAAGCGCAACCTATCAGGCAGGCGATAAGCTGGCGCTGGCGCAGACCCCATGGGGGCCTATGGGCCTGAGCATTTGCTATGATCTTCGCTTTCCCCATCTCTATCGGGCACTAGCGCAAAAAGGCGCGGGCGTCATCACGATCCCTGCGGCCTTTACCCAGCAAACCGGGGAGGCGCACTGGCACGTCCTTCAGCGCACACGCGCCATCGAGACCGGATGCTTCATCATCGCTCCTGCCCAGACGGGCTCCCATGATTGTGGACGCAAGACCTATGGTCACTCCCTGATTGTCAGCCCCTGGGGGGAGGTGCTGGCGGATGGAGGCACGGCAGTTGGCGTGGTCTCAGCGGAAATTGATCTTGAAGCGGTTGAGGCCGCAAGGGCGCAGATTCCCTCGCTTAGCGTTGATCGACCCTGGTCCTGAAAACTCTTGCGGGCTTGCTAACCTCTCGCTAATCCCTCAGATTCATATTTATGGGAAATGAAACGACAGATAGCAGCCGATGATTCTGTATCAGCTCCAGTGCAAGAACGACCATACGTTCGAAGCGTGGTTCCGCAATTCCGAGGCCTATGACGAACAGCGGGCCGCACGGAAAGTGGCGTGCCCGGAGTGTAATTCGCGTGCGATCTCCAAAGCCATCATGGCACCGAACATCGCCACCAAAGGTGCGATCAAAACCAGCAAGGGCCGTCAGGACAAAGCCGCCGACATGCGAAAAGCGCGCGGCCAATTTATGAAAGCTGCGAAGAAAGTCCGCGAGCACGTTGAGAAGAATTTCGATTATGTGGGTGGCGAATTTTCCGATGAGGCCCGCCGCATCCACGAGGGCGTTGCCGATGATCGCAACATTTATGGCGAGGCAACCCCTGAAGAAGCCCGCGATCTGATCGAAGAGGGCATCGATGTCGCCCCTCTGCCCGATGACCCGGACGATGCAAACTAATAAGACAAGTGCCGCGACCTTAGCGTCTAGTCAAAACGTTGTCTGCGTACCCAGCAAAAGCACGTTGAACTATTGCTTCGGAGGTGGCGACCTCCTCGTCGGTGAGTTTCGCAAACTCATTGTCTCTGCGTCTTTTCCCTAATTTACCGCTGTTTTGCCTGATGAACCGGATAAGCATTTGAACAAGCCGGTCTGGCATTTCCACAGTGTTCGTAATTCCCTGAAGCGCCTCATCATATCGCTCGAGGTATTCGATTTCATTCGGGAGGTCGATATCGACCGTTCGTTCCACGCAGCCGTAAAGGAATTCAGCCTCCTCTGTGCAATCAAAGTAGCGGTAGAGGTCAGTTGTATCGTTTGTGACCTCGACATTGCTTCGCACTGTAGTACGCCATTGAATATACTCCATAAGCGGAGCTGAATGGGTTTGTAGCGATTTTCGGTAATCGTCAATTCGCTCTAGCATTGCCGACGAAACGGGGAAAACAATTCCCGGCGGCGAGAATTTTCGCTCAGCAAGAACATGGTGAATCAAGCAACGATGCAGTCGCCCATTTCCATCTGCAAGGGGGTGAATATAGACAAAACCGAACGCAATTGCCGTAGCTTGCAGCACTGCATCTACATCTGAATTTCGCAAGCGATTGTTGCAGGAGTTCAATGCCAGCATAAGATCCGGTAGGTCGTTGTGGCGCGCACCAATGAATTCAGGATTGGGATCATTGTTGTGATCCAATTCGCCCAGAAACACTCCTTCGGTTCGATACCCGATTTTTGTGAAACGATCGTCGCCAACGAGGATGGTATGCAGTCGGTAAATCTCCGTTTGATTTAGTGGGCGTTTCCCTGCTTCAAGAACCGCTCGACCCCAGCGTTCTAGACGATTTGCCGGTGCTCTTTCTCCTTCGATATCAAAGCTTGCCCGGCTATCTGCAAGAAGAAGAAAGCTCGCCGCTCTGGCAATCAATTGCGATCGCGTTTTGCCTATCGTGTCTTGCGCTGCATGTGCCAGGTCCAGAGCAATGAATTCTTCCAACTTTGGTGTTCGGCGTATGATGGGGCATAGCTCACCTGTGCCGAGCAGATTGTCTCGCACTCGATGGCGGGTGGATAGTACGGGCTTTCCTGTAAAATACAGTTTTGGGTCTAGCGCATCGACCGCAGTTATTTTTGGCGCATCCGCAATATCGAGTTGCTTGCCGGTAAGCGTTTCAAAGAAAAACCATACCCGGCGCGCAACGGCCCCGTTTGGCTTTGAATTGATGATTTCTAAGAGTGCCGTTTCAGGCACGGCAGCAAATACGCGCTTCAGAATGAGTAGATCAATGTTCTCATGGCGAAGAGCAAAACTTAAATGACCGGCAAGAGTTTGATGTGGCCTATAGCGTTTGTCATATATCAGCCACTGTCCTTCGATGCGTTGGCCGCCACCTATGTGTTTCTCCGAAACACAACAGAGCTGGCGAACCGGGGCTTCGATACCAAGGCTGTGCACCAGTGCAGTCCATCCGATTAGGTGCGCATCACCTGGTAGGGGCTCATTTTGGAAGTAGGAAGGTGTGGTAGATTCCAGCTTCATTTGTCGAACTTTCGCCGCTTAGGTCGATAAATGCTCTAGTTTTGGCATGTTAGTTGAAAAACACCATGGACGGTGAGATATTGAAAAACAATCACTAACATCGAAAAGCTATGCATTATGTGCAATAATATCGAAAAGTAACACTTCTAAACTGTGTATTGTCTGCTAGCCCTTCTTCCCCACGATCATGTAATTGACGTCCGTATCCTTTGAGAGCTTCCAACCTTCCATCAGCGGGTTAAAGGCAACGCCAACGGGCTGTTGCACATTCATGCCGTGGGGAGTGAGCGCATCGCGAACTTCGCCGGGAGTGACAAACTTGCGGTGATCGTGGGTTCCCTTCGGCACCCAGCCCAGCACGTATTCTGCGCCCACAACAGCAAGAGCGAAGGCCTTGGCGGTGCGGTTCAGGGTGGCGAGGATCATGATGCCGCCCGGTGCCACTAGATTGGCAGCAGCCTCCAGAAAAGCCGGTACATCAGCTACGTGCTCGACCACCTCCATGTTTAGCACCACGTCAAAGCTTCGACCTTCACCGACCAAATCCTCAGCGGTGCCGTGGCGGAAGTTGATATGGAGCCCGCCTTCGCTTGCGTGAACGCTGGCGGTCTTGATGTTGGGCTCTGAGGCATCCACGGCGGTAACCTCTGCACCCATGCGGGCCATGGGCTCGGACAAAAGCCCGCCGCCGCAGCCAATATCCAGCAGGCTCAACCCTTCCAACGCCCGGCGGGCTTTGGGGTCTCGCCCAAAACGGGCACAGACTTCGTCGCGGATAAAGCCCAGGCGCACCGGGTTCAGCTTGTGCAGGGGCGCGAAATTTCCCGTGGTATCCCACCATTCCGCTGCGATCCGGGAGAACTTTTCGACTTCCGCAGGGTCAACTGTAAAGCCGGTCGCGGTGCCTGTTTGAGCTGTCGTTTCGGTCATTTGGCTCTCTTGCATTGCAAAATGGGTGCGCGCCAGCCTAAACCATTGGCAGATAAGAGGGCATCCCATCGATCTGGCCCTGAATATGGCGCTTTCCGGGGCTATAGCAAAGCGGAATGCAGAGATTAAGAGGGCAGCGGGCAAAGTGGCGCGGCTGGTGATGAAATTCGGCGGAACGTCGGTTGCGGACATAGATCGCATCCGCCACGTGGCGCGCCACATCAAACGCGAATGGGACGCGGGCCATGACGTGGCCGTGGTGGTCTCTGCCATGTCCGGGGAGACCAACCGGCTTGTGGCTCTTACGGCTGAATGCGGTGTGACCGTAGACAATGCGGAATATGACGTGGTGGTCGCCGCCGGAGAGCAAGTCACCACGGGACTTTTGGCCATTATTCTTCAGGGCATGGGCGTTCCGGCGCGGTCCTGGGCGGGGTGGCAAATCCCGATCCTGACCTCCGAAGACCATGCTCGGGCGAGAATTGCCGAGATCGATACTGCACCCCTGGAAAAGGGCTGGAAAGCCCGTGAGGTCGCCATCGTTCCAGGGTTTCAGGGCATAGGCCCAGATGGACGCGTCACTACGCTGGGCCGCGGCGGATCTGACACCAGCGCGGTGGGTCTTGCGGCGGCTCTGGGCGCAGAGTGCGATATCTACACAGATGTGGATGGGGTCTATACCACCGATCCGCGCCTGGTCAGCGAAGCCCGCAAGCTGGACAAGATCAGTTACGAAGAAATGCTGGAGCTGGCCTCCCAAGGGGCCAAGGTTCTGCAAACCCGCTCGGTAGAAATGGCGATGGTCCATGGGGTGCCCTTGCGGGTGCTCTTGAGTTTTGCAGACCCGTTAAAGCCCGAACCCGGCACCCTGGTGTGCAAGGAGGATGAGATTGTGGAAAAACAAGTTGTAAGCGGCATTGCCTATAGCCGCGACGAGGCGAAGATCACGCTTCTGGGCGTGGCCGATGAGCCAGGTGTCGCCAGCCGCATTTTCGGTGCGCTGGCGGATGCATCCGTCAACGTGGACATGATTGTTCAGAACATCTCCGAAGATGGCCGGGTTACCGATTTGACCTTTACCGTGGGCAAGGCAGACCTCGAACGTGCCGTAGCCGCCGTTGAAAGCAACAAGATCAAATGCCGGGAGCTCTTGTCGCAAACCGGTGTGGCCAAGGTATCGGTCGTGGGCATCGGCATGCGCAGTCACGCAGGTGTCGCACAGAAAATGTTTGAGACCCTGGCAAAGAAGGACATCAACATTCAGGTGATCTCCACATCCGAGATCAAGATCAGTGTTCTGATCAACTCGGACCAGACGCAAGAAGCTGTGCAGGCTCTTCATGAGGCTTACGAGCTGGAGACTGCATGAGCCCTGCTGCCCCCACGAGACCACGTAGACTACTGCGAACGCTGCGAGAAGTTCTGGCCCAAAAGGCCGGGGCTCAAGCGCGGCTGGATCGCGTGGTGCAGCTTGTGGGAAAAAACATGATTGCAGACGTGTGCTCCATCTATGTGTTGCGCACGGACAACCTTCTGGAACTCAGCGCGACCCTGGGTCTTAATGCCAATGCGGTTCACAACGCGCGGCTGCAAGTTGGCGAAGGCCTGGTGGGCACGGTGGCGGAAAGCGCGCGGCCATTGAACCTGAGCGATGCACCAACACATCCAAAATTTGCCTATCTTCCCGAAACCGGCGAAGACCCCTACAAGTCATTCCTCGGCGTACCCGTTTTGCGCGGGGGGCGCCCTCGTGGTGTGCTGGTGGTGCAAAACGCGACGCTCCGTCAGTATGCAGAAGAAGACGTAGAAGCGCTCGAGACCGTGGCCATGGTCGTAGCTGAAATGCTGGCCGCTACCGAGTTTCATGAGATGAGGGCGGGGGAGGATGGCGAAGGTCGCCCGGACTTGCCGCTTTCCGTAAAAGGCAAGTCCTTGTCCCCCGGCATGGCGACGGGCTCTGCTGTCCTGCACGAACCTCGCGTGCGCATTACCAAACTGATTGCCGATGACGTGGATCGGGAAGTGGTGCGTCTGGACGATGCTATTTCCAGCATGCGCCAGTCCATCGACCAGACCCTCGGGAATGATGATCCGTTGCTAGCTGGTACGCCGCTTGAGGTCTTGGAAACCTACCGAATGTTTGCCAATGACCGAGGCTGGGTCTCGCGTTTGCGGGAGGCTGTGTTGTCGGGGCTAACGGCTGAGGCAGCTGTCGAGCGGGTGCAAAATGACACCCGGGCCAAGATGCTGCGCCACCGGGACAAATATTTGCGAGAGCGGTTTTCTGATCTGGACGATCTGGCGAACCGTTTGTTGCGGCACCTTACGGGCAAGGCCGGGGCAGCGGGTGATACGCCGGGCAAGATTGTTTTATTTGCGCGTCATATTGGACCCGCTGATCTGCTTGATTATGACCGGGAACGTCTTGCGGGCCTTGTTGTGGAAGAAGGTACTGCTGCCTCCCACGTGGCAATCGTGGCAAGTGCGCTCAACATTCCCATGGTCAGCGGATTACCTGACATCGAAGACCAGATCGTTGCAGGCGACAAGGTCATCGTTGATGCGGGAAGCGCAGAAGTTCATATTCGTCCGCAAGCAGATTTATTGCGTGCTTTTGATACCAAACTTAACCTCTCGGAAAAACGCCGCGCACGATATGAGGCAGCGCGGGATTTGCCCTGTGAAACGGCAGACGGCACGCAGATCGATCTGATGATGAATGCAGGGCTGGTGTTTGACTTGCCCCATTTAAGAGAAACAGGGGCCGATGGCATCGGGCTGTTTCGGACCGAACTTCAGTTCATGGTCAGTCAAACCTTCCCCCGCCTCAATGCTCAAACCGAGCTTTATTCCGAGGTGCTGGATGCGGCGGACACCTATCCCGTCACCTTCCGCACGCTGGATTTGGGCGGCGATAAGGTGCTGCCCTATCTTGAGGCTGCGGAAGAAGAAAACCCCTCCATGGGGTGGCGCGCCTTGCGGATCGCTCTGGATCGGCCTGGATTGTTACGCTATCAAATCCGCGCCATGTTGGCAGCGGCTGAAGGCCGGGAGCTACGGCTTATGTTTCCCATGGTGGCGGAAGTGGATGAATTTGTCCGCGCCCGGCAATTGGTGGATCTGGAAGCAGACCTCCGCCTGAGCCGAGGGCGAAAGCTTCCCGCAAACATCAAGGTCGGCTGCATGCTGGAAGTGCCATCTTTGGCCTGGCAGCTCGATGCGCTTTTGCCAAAAGTGGATTTTCTTTCCATCGGCACCAATGATCTTATGCAATTTCTCTTTGCCGCCGACCGGGGCAACCCCCGCGTCGCTGAGCGCTATGATTTTCTGAGCCCGCCAGTCTTGAGCTTCATGCGCCATGTGGTGGAGTGCGCAAAGCCTCATAATGTGCCGGTCACCGTCTGCGGCGAAGCTGCCGGGCGCCCGTTGGAGGCCATGGCCCTTTTGGGCATGGGAATCCGGTCGCTTTCTGTGCCGGCGGCAAGTGTTGCGCCGGTTAAGCTTATGGTCCGCAGTTTGCAGTTAAATCAGCTGACAGGCTTTATCGGGCCCCTTTTGGGTCAATCTGGCCATAGTCTGAGGCTGGAGCTTGAAGACTTTGCTCGATCCGGCCAAATCGCATCCTCTGAGTGAGGGTTTGAGTGCGTTCCATTTCGGCATTGGCATATTGTCCCGCATTGAGCATACTGAGGTTAATGATGAAAAGAGCGGTTGCGACGTTGAGGGGCCTGGCAGCACGCGAAAAGAAAAGTAGCGGTCATGTTTCGGGGGAAACAGGCCATGGTGGGACGACCGGGTCGCTGGGGCAGGCCGGGGTCTACGGGAAGACCGAAATGATGTCACAACCCTCGCAGTCCGGGGCCTCGCAATCTGGAACCGCGCAATCCAGAGCCTCACAATCTGGAGGTTCTCAGGCCGGATCGCACTCAAGGCCTGCGCAAGGCAAACCGCTCCAGGAACGTCTGGCCCAGCGGCAATCGCGCCTTCACATTAGCGAAATCGTTGAACAAGAACCCATCTCGGAATACGATAGCGTTGGTTTGGAGCTTCAGGCTCACCGAACCCGCAAGGGCCATGATCTGGATATGGCAGGCCGGGTCCTGCGCATCAAACCAACCCATCTCAAAGCCATCGAAGACGATCATTTTGAAGTGCTGCCGGGCAAAACCTATGCAGTTGGCTTTGTGCGGGCCTATGCAGAATATCTGGGCCTTAACCCCGAAGACTGCGTGCGTCGCTTCAAGCTGGAATACGCCGCAGTTATGGAAGTTCCAAGCGAAGACGCCGCGAAAACAAAGAAGTCAGGACTGATGTTCCCTGACTTACGCGAAGATGTTCAGCTTCCCCTTGGGTCCATCATTATTCTTGGCAGCCTGGTGGTGATGGCAGTATGGGGGGGCTGGTATCTTTCCACCTCTGCTGAACGCGCTTTTTCCAATGCAGAAAGTGAAACCGTCGCCATCACCGAAGAAGGGCTGCCCACGCCGGAAGAGGCTCAAGCGATTCTGGAGGGGACGGCTGAACCTGTTGCCGAAGATCAGGCCGTGGTCGATGAGACCGGCACCGTTGTTCCGCCCACAGATGCTGTCGAAGAAGCATCCACTGCAGAGACTGCTGATGCAAATGCAGCTACAGAGCCTGCCGTTGAGGACGCTGCTCCTTTGAGTGCAGAGCCCCTAGCCGCCGTGAACCCAACCGCAGGTACCCACCGCGAGCCTCAGGTCTTTGGCCTGCAAAATCACGACGCGCGGGTGATTATCCGGGCCCGGGGAAATGCTTGGGTGCGGGTGGAGGATCATACAGGGGCGGTTACCTTCGAAGAGACCATGCAGCGAGGGGACAGTTTCCGAGTGCCCAATCGCAACGGTCTGATCATGGCGACCCGTAACGCTGGGGCAGTGGAGCTCATGGTGGATGGCACCAGCATTGGCCCTGCCGGGGCAGTGGGCCAGGCCCTGCTGAGCCAAAGCCTGGATGCCAATACTCTGGCAGACAACGCACCCCAACAACCCTGATCAGTTTTATCTGGATTGGCCTGGGTGCTGGCTATGGCTGGCGCCCGATTGTCATGCTATAGGCAGGCGCCTGACATCCTTTGGGCGTTTTGTGCCGGTAAAGTGAGCCTATGAGTATTCGACCCTATCGAGATATTGAGCGCCGCAAGTCCCGGCAGATCCATGTGGGCAATGTGCCCGTGGGGGGCGATGCGCCTATTTCGGTTCAGTCCATGACCAACACGATCACAGCGGACGCTGGCGCGACCATCGACCAAATAAGAGCGTTGGAAGAAGCGGGCGCCGACATTGTGCGGGTCTCGGTTCCTGATGAAGCCTCTTCTGCAGCTCTGGCCGAGATTACCAAAGCAGCCCAGGTGCCCATCGTGGCGGATATTCACTTTCACTATAAGCGTGCCATCGAAGCTGCCGAAGCAGGAGCTGCCTGCCTGCGTATCAATCCAGGCAATATCGGCAACGAGCAGCGGGTGAGGGACGTTATCCAGGCGGCAAAAGATCATGGCTGTTCCATCCGCATTGGCGTGAACGCAGGCTCGCTGGAAAAGCACCTTCTGGAACGCTATGGCGAGCCATGCCCCGAAGCCATGGTGGAAAGCGCGCTGGAACACGTGCGCATTCTTGAGGATCACGACTTCACGGAATTCAAAATCTCCGTCAAAGCCTCGGATGTGTTTCTGACTGTCGCTGCCTATCACGGCCTTGCGGAAGCTTGCGATTACCCCCTGCACCTCGGCATTACAGAGGCAGGCGGGCTGATGTCTGGCACAGTGAAATCCTCCATTGGGCTGGGCGCTCTTTTGTGGGCGGGCATTGGCGATAGCATCCGGGTTTCTTTGTCCGCTGACCCGGTGGAAGAGATCCGGGTGGGTTTTGATATTCTCAAATCCCTGGGTCTGCGCCATCGCGGGGTCAATATTATCTCTTGCCCATCGTGCGCGCGGCAGGGTTTTAACGTGATTGAGACGGTGGCAGCTCTTGAGCAGCGCCTTGCGCATATCTCAACGCCCATGACGCTTTCGGTCATTGGCTGCGTGGTCAACGGTCCGGGAGAGGCGCGGGAGACCGATATTGGCTTCACCGGTGGCGGCGCAGGCGCAGGCATGGTTTACCTCAACGGCGAGGCAGCCTATAAGCTGGAAAACCCGAAGATGGTGGATCACTTGGTAGAGCTTGTTGAAAAGAAAGCGGCAGAGATTGAAGCTCAGGATGCATCTGAGGCTTCTGCCGCATCGGTAGCTAATTAGCGATACCTCTGAATAGAAATCCCCCCTCCGTAGACGGAATATTATCGTGAGCCTTGAAGCTGCCTTAGATCAAATCCTCGAACGCCATGAGCAGGTGCAAACTGAAATGGCGAGCGGTGACCTTGCGCCGGATGATTATATAAAGCTGTCCAAGGAGTTTTCCGAACTGGGCCCCGTCGTCGAAGCCATCAAGGCGCTGCATGGCGCCCGCAATGAGGCAGGCGATCTGGCAGAGCTTTTGGCAGATCCTGAAACCGACGACGATATGCGTTCCATGGCGAATGAAGAATTCGCCGAGCTGCGCGGCAAAATACCGGCTCTGGATCATGCGGTAAAAGTTCTTCTGCTGCCGCGCGATGAGGCCGATGACCGCAATGTTATCTTGGAAGTGCGCGCGGGAACTGGCGGTGATGAAGCTGCTTTGTTTGCGGGCGATTTGTTCCAGATGTATCAGCGTTATGCTCATCTCAAGCGCTGGAAGTTTGAGATCATGGAAGCCAATGAATCTGATATGGGCGGGTATCGCGAAGTTATCGCTTCAATCACAGGCAGCGGCGTCTACGCCCGCCTGAAATATGAATCCGGTGTGCATCGGGTGCAACGGGTGCCGGAAACCGAAACCAGTGGACGCATTCATACCTCAGCAGCAACTGTGGCCGTGCTGCCCGAAGCCGAAGACGTGGATGTAGAGGTTGAGGATAAAGACCTGCGCATTGATGTCTATCGGTCGTCCGGCGCAGGTGGTCAGCACGTGAACACGACGGACAGCGCTGTGCGCATCACGCACATTCCCACCAATATTGTCGTGGCAGTGCAGGACGAACGCTCCCAGCACAAGAACAAAGCCAAGGCGATGAAAATCCTGCGCGCCAAGATCTATGAGGTTGAGCGCGAGCGCCAGGAAAATGAACGTGCCGCAGAACGTAAAGGCCAAGTCGGCAGCGGCGACAGGTCCGAACGCATTCGCACTTACAATTTTCCGCAAGGACGCATGACCGATCACCGTATCAATCTGACTTTGTACAAACTGGATAAGATGATGCTGGGCGAAGCCCTGGACGAAGTCGCCGACGCCCTTACCGCAGAAGATCAGGCCTCGCGCCTGGCCGCTCTTGATGCCAACGCCAGCGACTAAACCTAAAACCTTGGGCCAGGTGCAGCGAGAGGCCGCAAAAGCCCTCGGCAACGCGGGCATTGATACGTCCGCCTTGGATGCGCGGCTCTTACTTTGTCATGCGGCCGCGTTCAGTCATGAGGAACTTGTTTCCCGCTCTCAAGACGTAATGCCGTCTGAGGTTGAACAAGCCTATGGCGATCTCATTGATCGTCGGATCAGAGGCGAGCCGGTGGGACGCATTTTGGGGCGTCGTGAATTTTGGGGACTGGAGTTTCAGCTTGGTTCTGAAACGCTTGAGCCGCGAGCTGATTCAGAAGCGATTATTGCTTCAGTTCTGGGGGTGATTGAGGACGTTGAGGCACCGTTGCGCATTCTTGATCTTGGCACCGGCAGTGGGTGTTTATTGCTATCGCTGCTGCATGAATGTCTCAATGCCTCGGGGGTGGGAATTGATATTTCCGCCGAAGCCCTTCGTGTTGCAATAGAGAACGCAAAGCATCTGGGGCTGACGGGCAGGGCATCGTTTCAAGAAGGAAACTGGTCGCAAGGTCTGAGCGGTGCGTTTGATGTTGCGGTTTCCAACCCGCCTTATATTCCAACCTCCGAAATTGAAATCCTGAGCAGGGAAGTCAGAGATCATGATCCTGTTCGCGCCCTTGATGGGGGGGCTGATGGTATGGAGTGTTATCGGAAAATCCTCGCTCAATTACCTGCGATTTTGGTGCCAGGCGGGATTGCCGCCATCGAAACATCGCCTGATCTTTACACTGAACTTCGAACTTTAGTCGAAATGCAGCCTGAATTTCAGGAGATTGAAACCATTGAGGATATGGCGGGGCGGTTTCGCGGTTTGCGATTCCGCAAACGCCATTTAGCCCCATAAATCAAGTGAAAAAAGGGGTTGGAATTGGTGCGTGGAAAGGCTAGCTTCTGCCTTGGAATGATCGAACAGGGGCTGGGTTAGACCCTTTGCGAGATCACCGAAGACACCAAACTGAGATAATGGATAGGTGGCTTACCCCGGTAATAGGGTGATGGGCTTCGGTCAGGCTAAATAAGCGAATACGTGATATCCTGACAGTCGCTTAATGGAAAACCTTACGAATTGGCTTTTGAGGCGCTGATCAAGTGAACAGTGCTTAGTATGGTCTTGCGTTGAGATTCCGTAGACGCGTTCGGCGCGTGTTGTGTTTTCAAATATAGATCCGCGCGAAGCGGAAAAAATAACTAGGGACGAGATCAGGGAATGGAACGAGGCCGAGGGCATTCGCAAAAACATGGGCATGGACAAGGGCGCGGTCGCGGTCGAAGCGGCGGGCGCAAGCCGTCTAATTCTGCCAATCGCACCATGGAGAGCAATGGACCAGACGTAAAGGTACGCGGTACTGCGCATCAGATCTGCGAAAAATACCAGGCCCTCGCACGGGATGCGAATGCGGCCGGTGATCGAATTGCACATGAGAATTACCTTCAGCACGCAGAGCACTACCACCGGATTATCCTGGCAACTCAGCCTGCTGCGCCTGCAGCCCCTGTGGAGGCCCCGGCGGCTTCTCCTGCCAATGACGTGGGCGAGGAAGAAGCGCCTAAAGCCGAAGAAGTAGCAGCGAAAACAGAAGCCAAATCTGACGGTAAGGCTGAGCGCAAAACTGAACATAAATCTGAGGGCAAAGCTGAGAGCAATGGGGATGATGCCCCTCGCACACCTCGCGCCCGGCGTGGACGGCGGACCCGGACCACAACAGCCCGTAGCAATGGCTCTACGGCATCAGATGGGGATGCAGCTGCAGCTTCCGAAGATAAGCCTCCGGCACCTGCGACAAATGGTGCTGCTGGCGATAGCGAAGCCTCCGCCGAAACGGCGTAAGGGCTCTTGCCTGGAGACGATTTCAGGCCCCTGGGGCCTGATTTGTCAGAAAAAATGGCGAAATTTACCCATTGTTTCCCCAATATTTCTCCAAAGGTCGGTCATTTGAGCCGGCCTTTGTCGCATCTGGGCTGCATTTGGGTGCGTTTGGAGTGATTATGGGCCATTGAGTAATCCCCGTTGCCCCTCTTGAGAAACCGTTCACCATCGCCACATACAGTATAGACCGGTGCCGCGATGGTGGGCTGGTCCTTACGGGCGTTAAGGCACATCAGTGCCAAGGCGCATAGGCGTAGGGCCCTACGTGAGTAGGAAGAATTTGGCGCGATAAGCGTGGATCCAGGCCCTCAACGTGCTGAGAAGGGACGACTATGGACTTCGAAAAATATACGGAGCGCTCTCGCGGATTCGTTCAGGCCGCTCAAGGTGTGGCCATCCGCTCAGGCCATCAAAAATTCACCCCCGAACACCTGCTCAAAGCTCTCTTGGAAGATGAAGAGGGCTTGGCCTCCAATCTTATCAAAGCAAGTGGCGGCGATGCTGCCCGCGCCTTAAGTGGCGTCGAGGCGGCGCTTGGGAAACTTCCAAAAGTTGAAGGTGCTGGCGCGGGGCAGATTTATCTCGACCCCCAAACGGCGAAGGTCTTTGACCGCGCCGAGGAGCTGTCTGAGAAGGCAGGCGACAGTTTCGTTACCGCCGAGCGCTTGTTACTGGCATTGGCTATGCCCGAAGGCGGCGCTGCCTCCACGGCGCTCAAGGATGCAGGCATCACGCCCACGGGTCTTAATGCCGCGATCAATGACATCCGTCAGGGCCGCACAGCAGATACAGCCAGTGCCGAAGATAGCTATGAAGCGCTGAAGAAATACGCCCTCGATCTCACAGAAGCGGCGCGCGAAGGTAAGCTTGATCCAGTTATTGGCAGGGACGAGGAAATTCGCCGCACGATTCAGGTTCTTTCCCGCCGCACGAAAAACAATCCAGTCCTTATTGGTGAGCCTGGCGTTGGTAAAACCGCCATCGCCGAAGGCTTGGCCTTGCGCATCCTCAATGGCGATGTGCCCGAAAGTCTGCGCGAGAAGAAGCTTCTGTCCCTCGATATGGGCGCGCTGATCGCCGGGGCCAAGTTTCGCGGTGAGTTTGAAGAACGCCTCAAGGCTGTTCTGCAGGAAGTCACTGCGGCGGAAGGCCAAGTGGTGCTTTTTATCGATGAGATGCACACTCTGGTCGGCGCAGGCAAGGCGGAAGGCTCCATGGATGCCTCCAACCTGCTCAAGCCTGCTCTGGCCCGCGGAGAGCTGCACTGCATCGGGGCGACGACCCTGGATGAATATCGCAAGCACGTGGAAAAGGACGCAGCCTTGGCGCGTCGCTTCCAGCCGGTGTTTGTGGAAGAGCCCACAGTAGAAGATACGGTTTCCATCCTTCGTGGCCTCAAAGAGAAATACGAAGTTCACCACGGTATTCGCATCTCCGATGGTGCCATTGTGTCGGCAGCCACATTGTCGAACCGGTACATTGCGGACCGTTTCCTTCCCGATAAAGCCATCGACTTGATGGACGAGGCGGCCTCCCGTCTGCGCATGCAGGTGGATTCAAAGCCTGAGGAATTGGACGAGCTTGATCGCCGGATCATTCAGCTGAAGATTGAACGCGAGGCGCTGAAGAAAGAATCCGATGAAGCGTCCAAGGATCGCTTGGGCACTTTGGAAAAGGAACTTGCCGATCTGGAGCAACGCTCGGCAGACCTGACGGCTCGTTGGCAGGCAGAAAAGGAAGGCGTTCAGACAGCGCAGACCTATGCCACGCAATTGGATGCGGCCCGCGGTGAGCTGGAACAGGCTCAACGGGATGGCGATCTGGCCCGCGCTGGCGAGCTGGCTTACGGCAAGATCCCTGAGCTTGAGAAGAAGCTGCAGGACCTGGAAGATCACCCTCAGGCGGCAGGTGCCACATTGGTGGAAGAGACCGTTACGGACGAACACATCGCGCAAGTGGTCTCCCGCTGGACCGGTGTGCCCGTGGACAAGATGCTGGAAGGCGAGCGCGACAAGCTGCTGGCCATGGAAGCTGCCCTTGGCAAACGGGTCATTGGGCAACTGGAAGCGGTCACGGCAGTCTCCAACGCCGTCCGGCGTAGCCGGGCAGGGCTGCAGGATCCTTCGAGGCCCATCGGCTCATTTATGTTTTTGGGCCCCACAGGTGTGGGCAAGACGGAGCTGACGAAAGCACTTGCAGAGTTCATGTTCGATGACGAACAGGCCATCGTGCGCCTGGATATGTCCGAGTTCATGGAGAAACATTCCGTATCAAGACTAATTGGTGCGCCTCCAGGGTACGTAGGATATGAAGAAGGCGGATCGCTAACAGAGGCTGTGCGGCGCAGACCGTATCAGGTGGTCTTGTTTGATGAGATTGAAAAGGCCCACCCGGATGTTTTCAATGTCCTGTTGCAAGTGCTGGATGATGGCCGCCTGACCGATGGTCAAGGCCACACCGTGGATTTCAGCAATACCTTGATCATCATGACATCCAACCTGGGCTCGGAATTCCTGGCCGCGCTGGATAATGATGCAGACGTGGCGCTGGCGCGGGAACAGGTCATGGGGGCTGTGCGCAGTCACTTCCGACCGGAATTTTTGAACCGCATCGATGAAGTGATCCAGTTCCATCGTCTCAGCCGAGGTCAGATGGATGCCATCGTGGATATCCAGATGCTGCACCTCGAAGCCTTGCTGCGGGAACGCAAAATCACCATCATGCTGGATGCCAAGGCCCGGACCTGGCTGGCGGACGCTGGCTATGATCCCGTCTATGGCGCAAGGCCGCTCAAGCGCGTGATCCAGCGCAAGCTGCAGAACCCGCTGGCAGAACTGATCCTCTCCGGCGAGGTCCTGGATGGCGATGAGATTGAGGTCAGCGCTGGCAAGGCCGGTCTTCTCATGAATGGTCAGGAGATCGAGGCTGCGGCGGCTTAGGCGGAACCTGTATCGATGACATTGAAGCGGCGTTGCTCCTGGCAGAGTGACGCCGTTTTCTTTTGCAATTATCGCAGCCTGCAGTCCAAGGGTGCGGGATTTGCTAGCTGCACGTTTTTGTTGTTTAATGTGGGGGGGTAGGCGTGCCGTGCGCACATTTGATTGGGCGATTTCATGGATGAAGAGCTGATTGAAAAGAATAAGCTGCGCCTCTTTTGGTACGCCACGATTGTGATTCTCCTTGTTATTGGACCACTATTTTTCCTTGGCCGATTGGAATCTGCTCAGCTCCAACTCTTCGCAGTTGCAATTGTAAGCTTGGGGGCTCTTTCATCCAGCAGCATGCTCCATTCGATGTGGCGGCGGATTGAGGAAACTGGCGGCAAGTCGGCTATTGTTCTACTGAGTTGGAAGCCCTTTTTGTGGCCTGCGATAATCTCAGCCGCTGTTACAAGTTTTGTTCAGATCAACAATGTGCCTGCGATCTCCGTTCAGATGGCAATGACACTCATAATGATTGTTACTGGCGCGCAGATGGCGATGCTTGGGGCCAATCGTGAGGCGGTGAAGGGAACCGACGAACTCAACAAGATACCGCGTTTTAGCAAAGCTCTTCACTATGGGACAGTTCTGGGCGCAATAGGGATTGTAGGCATTCACTTTGTCTTGCCAGAGCAGATGAGGGAGTTTGGCTTGTTTGCTTCCGGTGTTGTCATAGTCGCAGTTGTTCTGGCCTTGGTGGTTCAAGGTAAGGCATCCATCAAAACTACAAGAGCCTTTAAGCGCAAGAAAGCAGCCAGTGATCCGAAGGAGCGCTTAGACTGGCTGAAATATGACGCAACTCGCAAATGGTTCAGGCCGGTTCTATTCCTTATTATGCCACTTTGGATGGGGGGCTTGGTTTTTGGCATTTTCGTATCAGAGATCTATAATCTCGTCATGCCTGCCTTCTTTGGAACCATGATGGTTGTCGTGTGCCACTCCATGTTGTTCAGCCTGGAGACGATCCCGGGCAAGGATCTGGAGCTTGTCAAATCCCGAAATCGTGTGCGTATGTTTTTGTCCCTTTCTCTAATTCTCGGAATTCTGGGGCTCGGATATCGTTACCCCAAAGACCAGCAGGCTCTAGAAGTCATTCTCATTGCCATCATTGTAATCTATGCGGCAGCATTTCTGTTTTTTGCTTGGCGCGCGGTGAAAGCTAGCAAAAATGACCCGACGAATATCGGCGATGGAGGCGAAATAGTTGAGGGGTAAAACTTAGTGGCTCGATTTAGAAACCCAGATGACGGCACAGTGGAAGAGGCCAGTTCAGACCGGAGCGCGTTCTGGGCTCCAGTCTTTGGCATTTTCTATTTTGCATACAGAAAAAACTGGAAACATTTCTTTCTATCCCTCACCGCTGCCGTCGTATCCTTCGGCTTTAGCTGGCTCATATACCCACTCTTCGTCTACCGTATTAATAACGGGCAGTATGATCGAAGAGGTTGGGAAAGAATCTAGTCGTTGGGATAACTAGCCCGAAACCGCTTAATTCATGTTCGCTGCTGAGACCGATTCCTCGAGAACCGGTGCGGCTGCCATTTGCGCATCCACGTCCATGCGGTGAAGCTGGAAAGCATCCAGGATATCGCCTTCCAACTGGCGACCTGAGGGCAGCTCGATGGTGCGGGGGTTGACCTGTTCGTCATCAAGCAAGACTTCATAGTGCAGGTGCGCGCCGGTTACCCGGCCAGTGGCGCCTACATAGCCGATGACTTGACCTTGCTCCACGCGCACGCCGGAGCGGATGCCGGGGCCATAGCCATTTAGGTGAGCATAGGCGGTCTCATAACCATTGGCATGGCGGATGCGCACGTAGTTGCCATAAGAGCCAAAGCGCGAGGCCCGAACGATGGTGCCGCTACCGGCGGCATAAATGGGTGTTCCCGTGGGCGCACCAAAGTCCACGCCCTTGTGCATGCGGTTATACCCCAGCACCGGATGGCGGCGCGCGCCAAAACTTGAAGTGATGCGGGCCCCATCAATCGGCGTGCGCATCAAGAAGGCGCGAACAGATTTTCCGTCCTCGTCGAAATAATCCGTAAGCCCATCATCTGTCGTGGTGTAGCGATAAAGGTTTTGCTGGCGCCCGCGCGTGGTCATGGAGGCGAAGAGGACGTCTCCGTTGATGACGGCTTCACCGGTCTCATCGTGTTGCCGCGAATAGAAGACCTCGAAACTGTCGCCGTCACGAATGTCGCGCTGAAAATCGATGGAGTGAGAGAAGATGTGGATCATGTTCACCGTCATGGCGTCAGGGACACCAATGCCGTTGGCCGCCATGTAAAGGGAGCTATTGATGGTGCCCCGCCCACGGGTGAAGCGGGTCTCCAGTTCAATATCGCGGGCCTCGCCAACGTAGTCTTCGCTGTCTTCATCCCATTGCACAATGACTTCGCGGTCGGCGGCGGTACGCATGGACAGGTTCATGAGGCGCATCTGATCGTCAGCGCTGCCTTCTTCTTCCGGCGGCAGCACTTGATAAGCCACGTTGAATTCCTGGCCTGCACGAATATGGCGGGGGTTGAACACTTCGCCAAAAGCCTCAATGGCATAGTGGGCCTCGGTGCGATCGATGCCGATATCGATCAGGAGGTTCATCATGGTATCCCCCGGTGTGATCGCAACGACTGTTTCCAAGACATTGTTGAACGCGTTGACCGTACCGTTGATCAAGGCCGCGCGATATTCTTCATCAATCACAGGCAGGAAGGCGGCCTGGGTCAGCGCGGGAAGCTCTGTGCGGGCGGAAGGTACAGCAGGGGCGACAACATCATTCACCACAGCGTTCATGGCCATTGTCAGATTGGCAGGTTGGATGTCCGTAGGCGGAGTGTTCTGGATTGGCCCAGCGGTAAGTTCTTCTTGGGCAGTGTCATTGAGGTGTGCATTAAGAGGCGCAGTATTCAGAGCCGCAATCTCAAATGCAGCCACGATGGGAACATCCAGCGGGGTTTCTGACGTTGTGGCGATATCTGTGGGAAGACTGCCGTTCAGAGCAGCAACTAGGGCAGCGCTTGTATCTGCACTGCGGGTGATCTGTGGCTGGTCTATATTAGAGCTAAGACCTAAGGCCGTAACGCCGACACCAAAGATCCCGGCCGCGGCAATGGATACCACGCCCATAATCCTGGCCGAAGCGCCTGATTGATCCCTCATAAAGCGCTCCAACGCAGCGCCTGTCTTCTGAAACTCATCTACTAAACTGGTCAAATTCACCTGACCCCCTTAACGCCACGCGGACGTTGGTCATCCAAAACTGAGGCTCATCTCAAATTTTGAGCCAAAACTCGTAATAATCCGTGCCAAAAACGGATCAAATTCTCAAATATGCAAAGCAAGCGCCTAACTCGACCAATTTGGCCGAATTGCCCCCAGCTTGCCCCGATTTCCTGATTCCTAGATCTGATATGTTAAGGTTTAGGTAAGATTACCAATACCTTACGATCTTATTCAGAGCCTTTCCTGTCAACCGCCCGGAGGTTGGCAAAACCCGCAGATTTCTGCCGTTTTCATGATTTTTTAAAAAAGGTTGAAAAAACCTGTTTTTTGTTCAGATTTTCGCTTGACACCTGAGGGTTTCCGAGTATTTTACGCGCCTCTTCGGGGGACGGCCTGGCGCCACCCACGAGGACCTGGTAGGTTCAGTTGTCCTGACAATTGGAGCAGTTCAAACCTCGGCCGGTGGTCGGGACGGACTTCTTCGCGCTGGATGGGCAGTTTTCTGCTGGATGCTTTTTGACATTGTTGGTTTTATGAGAATGCGAAGCGTGGGTGGCGGTATCTCCTTGCGAGAAACTGATCGACTACGCTTAGCAAAAAAGTATCCATGGAAATATCCGTTGGATGCCTTTGAGTAAGCGTAATAGTGATCAGGATCTAAATCTCAACTTGAGAGTTTGATCCTGGCTCAGAACGAACGCTGGCGGCAGGCCTAACACATGCAAGTCGAGCGCCCCTAATTCTTCGGAAGGACGGGGAGCGGCAGACGGGTGAGTAACGCGTGGGAACCTACCATTTGGTACGGAATAACGCAGGGAAACTTGTGCTAATACCGTATGTGCCCTTCGGGGGAAAGATTTATTGCCAAATGATGGGCCCGCGTTGGATTAGTTTGTTGGTGAGGTAATGGCTCACCAAGACTACGATCTATAGCTGGTCTGAGAGGACGATCAGCCACACTGGAACTGAGACACGGTCCAGACTCCTACGGGAGGCAGCAGTGGGGAATCTTGCACAATGGGCGAAAGCCTGATGCAGCCATGCCGCGTGAGTGAAGAAGGCCTTAGGGTTGTAAAGCTCTTTCGCTAGGGAAGATAATGACGGTACCTAGTAAAGAAGCCCCGGCTAACTCCGTGCCAGCAGCCGCGGTAATACGGAGGGGGCTAGCGTTGTTCGGAATTACTGGGCGTAAAGCGCGCGTAGGC
>JAJFIL010000169.1 GCA_021774965.1 Alphaproteobacteria bacterium | reverse complement strand
GGCATTGTTCAGGTCGTTCAGGATATCTCCAAAACTTGCCCCCGCAACCGTATAGGTGACAGATGCCACCAACTCGCCTCGATCGTTGCGAACTTCCAGGTCCATGGTTTCGCCAGCGGTAAAGCCATGCGCATCAGTTGCTGCAAGGCCCGTATCAAAGTGACTGGCCTCAGCCGCGCCCAAAATGTCATTGAGACCAAAGAAATGGCTAAAGCCTCGTCCGCCACGATCTGCTGGCGTTGTTGCATCCTGCAAGGCTGCGATGCCGTTGGTTGCCCCCGTTGCATCCAGCACCAACGCCCCGCTTGAGAAGGTCGCCGAGCCATTTGCGCCAAGAGCTGTGTTTAAAGCGGTTGCAAACGATCCGACCGTAGCGCCTAGGGCCACCGGACCGCCGCCATCGACGCTCAAAGTACCAGCGTCAAAATCAATATCAATGCGGCTGACCAATGTGCCGTCTGCGGCGGTTACCGCGACAGTCGTTGCGCCGGTAAAGCCTAACGCATCACCGCTAATCAAGCCTGTGTTTCGCCCGGTCAACGTATTGGGCGCGGGAACCGATGCATTGTCATTGTGAACAGCATTAAGCTGATCGGTAACCTGCGCGGCAAGTTCACCCACCTGCTGGGCCAGATTGACCAATTCACCGTCGCGCATGTTCAAGAGACCGCGCAGCTCGCCCCCATCTATATGGCTATCAACGGCAGTCCCTGTCGTCGCAACAACTCCTGTTGAGGGGTCCACACGGTGAGCTGTGATGGATTGGAACATCGTATCCGGTCCGACCGAGGCGGGATTAACGTACTGCAGCTCAACCCGCGAATTGCCCACAAGAGAGAGGCCATCCGGCGTTGTTACAAAAAGAGCGCCACCATCCTGTGAGAAGGTCTTGATATCAATGAGTTGAGATAACTCCGCCAAAGCCTGATCCCGTTGATCCAGAAGGCCCGTCGCGTCACTGCCCTGAAGGGTTTGTCTTTGGATTTGCGGGTTCAACGTATGAATACGTTCGAGAAGAAGGTTTGCCGCCTCAATCTTGCCCGCAATTTCCAGGTCCACGTCAGCGCGGATCGTCTGAATTTCATCCGCCAGGTTCGAGAAACCCGAAGTCATATCCTGCATTGTCGCCAAAAACGCCGAACGCCGCACTGAAGAGGCTGGATCGATCAGAAGCTCATTGAGAGCACCCAACGCTTCATTGATGCGTCCAGCAATGGATGTGTTTTCGTCAGGCCGCCCGAACAAGGATTGAAGCCGGGTGTGAACCCGCGCTTCCAACTCATATTGTGACTGCTCGCTTTCCGCAGTCAGAAAACGTGCCTGATAGAAAGTGTCCACCATGCGGCGGATTTCAGCAACCTCAACACCGGCAGAGTTGCCCCCAACCGTTGCGGCTTCCTGATGTACGACGCGGCGGGCATAGCCTTCTGTATTGACGTTGGCAATATTATTGGAAGTGACCTGCAAACCGGCTTGCGTGGTCTGAAGACCCGACAGCGCATTGTGAAGAATTTGATTTATTGACATCTCTTACTCGCTATCACTTGCGTGCAATCACTTGTCTGCACTGGGCAGTTTTGTCCTGACAAAGGCAGCGTTGCGGCAATCTCTTCCGCTTTGGCCTGACGCGCTTCTGTGGCCTTCGCACGCGCTTTACCCCGCAGGAAAGCTCGCATTTTTACCGGCACAGGGATTTCGAAACGTGTCATGCGTCGCGCACTCCTATTAATCCTTCCCCTTGAAGTGCAATCCAGATGCCAATGTGCCAATGGCATATACAAGCGGCATATAAAGGGGCCATTGCCCCTGCAACGTCAGGTGATTTTTTGCGCCTTTCAGGAGAAGATGCGAGCCATGCCGCCTTTGCCGGGTCGGATGCGACCTGCCGGGCAAAATACGCCGTTTACGGATTATTATGCCGTGAAAGCCGCAGAAACCCTCGCGCTTCAAACTGGCCCGCCCCTTGCTTTACATCACTTCGGACATCCGCGTGCGGAGGAATTTAGGCGATGGTATCGGCGGCACAAATGTTGGTCGGAGTAAATCAGCCCAGTGGCACAAACGCCACCGGTGCATCTGGCGCAGGCGCATCAAGCAACGCGCTGCAGCGAGGCTTCGCCTTGAATATGCCCGATACGGCAACAGCGCTTGGCGGGCAGCCAAACACCCAATCCAGTGCCATGGAAAGCTTTGCCGCTGCTTTACGCGCAAGTGTAAGTGCGATGCCTCTTTCAGAAACAGCCGCGAGGGCACCCAATACCGGGCCCAATACGGGGGAAGGCGCCACACCCCTCGCCGATGCTCTGGCTGGCCTGACGGGCCAAGCCTCCACTCAGGCCCTCACTCAACCCCACGCAATGGGCAGCAATGCAGAAAACACAGAGGTCGCAGATCAATTGCTGGCTGCACTCTCTGAGAATTTCACCGCCGAAACCCTTGAGGGCATGGCGGAAGGGCTGTCTGGGCTTGGTGGACTGATATCCGCTGACGCCGCGGGGCCATCAGGTTTTGCTGGTCGCGTATCCGCCCTGGCCGGAACGCCTGGCCTTATCACACAGGAACAACTCGAGAGCCTTGGGCTCGGATCGCAATTGGCCTTGGGTCTCGATCCAAATTTAGGGCAAAACTTAGGTCAGAACCTGAACCCAGATGCCGATCACCCTGCTACGCCTGTGCTGTCCGCCTTAATGGCGCAAATCTCATCAGCTGACGTAGAGCTGCCTGCAGGCGCTCAGACTGTACTGGATAATGGTGGTACCTTCCTGGAATTTCGTCAGGCGATTTTGGATGCCAACCTGCCTCAGGGTGAACTTGACGCGCTGAAAGGAAGCTTCATCGCCGCCAATGGCGAAGTTCCTTCAATTGAGAAATTTGCAGCGGGGCTTTTCGGCAAGACAATTGGAATGTCTATCGCTGACCCTGCCTCACCAGATGTAAATGCACCCCACGCTCTTGGAGCTCCTGAAAGCGGGTCTGATGCTGCTGCTGCAACGATCGACGCAAATTCGGCTCATACACCCACCTCTATTCTAAGCCGCGGCACTGCTACCGATAGCGCAAGCCCTGAAGCACTTATGGCCGCAGCCGCAGCAAGCACCAACTCACAAGTATCTCAAACTGCTGGGAACGCACAGAACGCATCAACAGAAAGAGCAAACACAACAATTGCGGCTCCCGCTTCAGCACCATTGGCTGCTGAGAGAGCTGCATCAACGTCTGGCTCGACACCGGCGTCTATTCCAGCAAACGCGGGCGGCACCTCAAACCCGGCAGGCGCAATAACGCCGGAAGCTGCGACAACAAATGCATCAAATCCTGCTGCGGCACCTGCCCAGGTAGCCTTGCAGAAATCTTCTCTTGGAGAATTAGTTCAGCAAGTTCGCAGTGGTGAGGTCTCGCCAGAACATGCTCGCGAAGCGTTGACTGCATCTGGACGGGGACATCTTGCAGAACGGTTGCCTCTCGCTCAGATAACAACGTCAGCAGCCTCGGGAAAACTTGCCGCTGGCGCGACGGCGACACCAACCGCAGATGTGTCTACCCCCAGCACAATAGCCAGACCATCTGTTGAGCCCATTGCGGTTGCCGATGGAAAACAAATCGATCCCGGCACACCAATTGCGATGTCGGAACGGACGGCAAACAGCCTTTCTGGCCCTGTGGCCCAGGAACTTGCTGCAACCAAGAATTCGGCATTGAACGCTGCCGGCAGAGAAGGCGTAGCGGCCAACCTTTCCACCACGGCGGAAGGCAAATCTTCTGTAGCGGCGGCATTCGCGAAAGCGCAATCACCAGAGGCCGTCAGTGAACGTCCTTTGCAAGCTGGAGCTGCCCAACCCACTCTTGGCATGGTCGCGGCAGGTGCAGCAGCAGGTGGTTCAAACACATCGCCAAATGCCGGCACAAAGAAGACTGATATTCAGTTCACGAAATCTGCTTTCAATGCAGCCACCGCGCCGTCAGCAGCGCTCAACAATGCAGCCCTTCCCTCTGTACCGGCACAAGAAGCAGCAAACGCGCAACAGGCCCTGCCCAACACATCACTGAACGCAGATATGGAGATTGCGCGTCAAGCCGCGCGCCCAGCAACTGAAATGAGTGCTGAGGCGCGCATTGCTGATCGTCCGGCAACAACATCAGCGCCAACACCTTCGGCGGCGCCTCAAACATCTGAGGCCATTCAATCACTGGATCGCCCTGAAGCTATTCGGGATCGCGGCACGGAAGTGCGCAGTGTGATGCGCTTTGATCAGGCAACCCGCGTGGCGGCTGTTCAGGATATGAGTGTTGCCCTTACCCGGTTCGCTGCCCAGGGCCTGTCGCGTTTTCAGATCAGGCTTGACCCTGCAGAGTTGGGCCGCGTGGATGTCAAACTCGAAATGAGTGCCGACGGACGCGCCACGGCACATATTGCGGCGGACCGCCCTGAGACCTTGGACATGCTGCGCAATGACAGTCGCACCCTGGAGCGTGCATTGCAGGATGCAGGTCTGAAAACTGATCAGAACTCCATGAATTTTTCCCTGAAAGACCAGAGTGAGCATGCCCGCCAAGGCACTGATCGCGATGGCCTGCCTGAATGGGCGCAAGGCGGGGATGAAGAAGAAGCTTTGACCCAGGAAACCACACACCTTGGTGGTGCCCTGGAAGAAAATGTAAGCGGTTTGCGCATCATGGGCATGCGTGGAATCGACGTGAGAATCTAATGTTACGGCAGGAGAAATCCGAAATGGATATTACCGGTGTTACGTCAGCAACGACGCAAACGACGCAATCAACTACAGCGCTGGCTGAGAACTTTGATACGTTCCTTACGCTTTTAACAGCGCAGCTGAAGAACCAGGATCCGCTGGAGCCTTTGGATACCGCCGAGTTCACAAATCAACTCGTCCAGTTCTCCAGTGTGGAACAATCCATCAGCCAAAACCAAAACCTGGAAACCTTGATTGCCCTCACCCAGGCCTCCGTTACAGGCAGTGCAGTTGGGTACCTCGGCCAGACCGTTGAAGCGGCGGGGGACACCACCTTGCTTGAGAATGGTCAGGCGCAATGGTCATACGATGTGGCACGTACCGCCGAAGATGTGTCGCTTACCGTCTATGACAATGGCGGCGGCGTTGTTTATTCCGCGACGGGGGAAACTACCGCCGGAACTCACAACTTCAGTTGGGATGGTACAGGCAATGATGGACAGGTCCTCCCAGATGCGGCCTACACCCTTCAGGTTTCTGCAAAGGATACTGACGGCAATACGATCAGTACCCACACCATGGTTACGGGCCGTGTTTCTGCAATCGATTTCTCCGGCTCCGAGCCGACCCTAACCGTCAATGGATTGTCGGTTCGACTTGGAGACGTTCAAACGCTGTCTGAAGCTGCCGGGACCGGCATCTAAGGAACAGCATTCTTAAACGATCCGCGTCCTATCGGATCTAGTCTTAATGGGCCCGACACAAAGCGAGCCCGATGATCTAGCGTAAAGGTGCGAAGCACCTGAAACGTCCAAGGAGCTAACAATGAGTCTCTACGGCGCTCTCTTTACTGGCGTGTCTGGCCTGTCAGCCAACAGCCAAGCTTTGGGTATTATTTCTAACAATATTTCGAACGTGAACACGGTCGGATACAAATCAAGTGAAGCACAGTTCGCTACCATCCTGGCTTCGACCACGGATGCGGGCAGCTTCTCCTCTGGTGGTGTTCGCGCCTCAGCCAATCAGCTGATCGGCAAACAAGGCCTGCTGCAGACTTCAGAGTCTGCCACTGACCTTGCCGTTTCCGGCAGCGGGTTCTTCACGGTAACCGAAGGTAATACCATCAATCCGGACAAGACGGAGCTGCTCTATACGCGAGCTGGTTCGTTCACCCAGGACGCTGATGGTTTCCTGAGAAATCAATCAGGCTACTATCTGCAGGGCTGGGCGTTGGATTCAACCGGCGGGCTACCGACAAACCGGAACTTGATTGAACCCATCAATCTCGGCCAGTTGACAGGTACTGCAACTCAAACAGGAAACATCGAACTGCGAGCTAATTTGTCAGCTGCACAGACGGCCGACGGGGCGTATGTTGCCGGTGATGTGAACGCGGGAACAGTCTCAGCGCATTTTGAACGGACCCTGGAGGTCTTTGATACTCAGGGTGGCGCTCAGCCTCTGCGCTTGGCTTTCGTCAAGTCTGCAGCCAACACCTGGGAGTATGAAATCATCTATGATGGTGATGTGACCAACATTGGCGGGGCCGCCAACAACCCGGTTGCGACCGGCACGGTGACCTTCAATAGCGATGGTACAGTGGCCAATGTGAACGGCGCGGCACCTGCCGCAGGTACGGCTGCCATTACCATTCCCTGGGATCTGGCCGCTTCCGGCCTCGGCACGCAAGCCATTACCCTGGATTTCGGTACAATCGCTGATGCAAACGGCCTGACGCAGTTTGACAGTGCCTCAACTCTGATTTCATCAGGTGTGGATGGTGCCTTGTTCGGCGGTATTTCCGGCGTGCGAGTTGATACGGACGGTGTGGTGATCGCCTTGTTCGATAATGGTGTGGAACGAGCGGTCTATAAGCTCCCTGTCGCCAACTTCCAGAACCCGGAAGGTCTTTCGGCGGCCAACGGCAATGCCTACATCAGAACTGATGAATCAGGTGATGTCACCCTGCTGGAAGCCAACACCGGTGGTGCTGGTGCCGTAGCGGCATCTTCACTGGAGGCCTCGACGGTCGATCTGGCTGAAGAGTTCACCAAACTGATCACGACCCAGCGAGCCTATTCAGCGGCAACAAAAATCATCACAACCGCTGATGAAATGCTCGAGGAAATGATCCGCATCAAGAGGTAATTATTGAGCTGGGCCGGAGTGCGTGGGGACGTATTCCGGCCCAGTTTTATTTAAACTTCAAGGGAACTTCGTCATACAATTTTAACCATGCACCTAAGTCCTTTCTTAAAACCCGTGCGCTAGGGTTCAGTCATGGATGCGACGGAGTTGGGAGTTCGCAAAATGGTGGAAAATAACGGGTCCGGCCGTGCGTATGTAATCGGACCGGATGGCAGCCCGCTAACGATAGCGGACCTGCCACCTCCGAATACAAAGCGTTGGGTTATTCGCCGAAAGGCCGAAGTGGTTGCCGCAGTTCGCGGTGGTCTACTTAGTCTGGAGGAGGCCTGTCAGCGATATACGTTGACAGTCGAGGAGTTCTTGTCTTGGCAACGTGCCATCGACAAGCATGGCCTCGCAGGTCTTAGAGCAACGCGCGTACAGCAATATCGTGGGTCATTCGGGTAATCTGAATTATCTCTTTATACGGAAATAGTCGAAAAATGGGCCGGAAAATTCATTCCGGTCCATTTTTCCGCTTTGCCTAAACCAAATCTTTACGAGCACCTAGGTAAATTTTGCCCATCGTATGGATTGGAAGCGTTTCAAGACGGCGTTCCAATTCGATTCAGGGGTGAGAGGGTATCAAGGTGGACGGTGTTTCCGGCTTCATCAAAGCGATGGGTTACGCACGGCTGGCTGCTATTGCAGGCGTTACAGGCCTGGTGGCGGCTATACTTATATTCCTTATGGTTCGGGCGGGCTCGCCCCAGATGGCACTTCTATACTCAGATCTGGATCTGGTAGATGCCTCACAGATCGTGGAAGAGCTCGAAGGCTCTAACATTACGTATCGCCAGAGCCGCGATGGCTCGGCCCTTTTTGTGCCCGAAGCCGACGTTTTTACTCTGAGAATGCGTTTCGCCGGGGACGGCCTGCCCTCTCGCGGCATTGTCGGGTATGAGATTTTCGATAATCAAAACGCTCTTGGCACCACGGCCTATGTGCAGAATGTCAATCACCGGCG
>JAJFIL010000168.1 GCA_021774965.1 Alphaproteobacteria bacterium | reverse complement strand
GCTTTTGACTGGCGCCTGGCAGGCACCATCGTGGTGGGCGTTGCCGTGGTGGGGATGGTTGCCGGTCTCTTTTTCTTTGGCCAGGAACTTCTCAACCTTGATGGCGAAAGCACGGCCGAACGATTGATCGGCGCAGGGCGCGGAACCTTCTGGGCACCAATTGTTGCAGTGCTGGCGTTCGTGGCCCTGGGGCTCACCGGCTTTCCTCAGTTCGTGATGATTGCTGCTGCTGTGGTTCTGTTCGGGCCTTACTACGGGTTTCTGTATTCATGGATGGGCACCATGTTAAGCGCGACCTTGGGCTTTTCTCTCGGGCATTTCTTTGGCGCTGATATCCTTCGCCGCTTTGGTGGGGACCGGGCCAATAATGTTAGCTCCATGGTGGGCCGGAGGGGCATTTTGGCGAGCGCTATTGTGCGTGTCGTGCCGTCCGCCCCGTTCATCGTGGTGAATATGGCGGCTGGGGTCTCCCATATCAGCCTGAGTAAATTTCTGCTGGGTACCGGCCTTGGGATCGTGCCCAAGATGGCCTTTATCGCCTTTATCGGCGGTAGCCTGATGAGCCTTACTCAGGGGCTTAATCCGATGATTATCGTTGCAATTGTTGTGGTGCTCAGTGGTTGGGTCGCAGGCGGTATTTGGCTTCGGAAAACACTTTCGAACACGCGCGAAGAGAATTCCGGCGACTGATTTCCCCAATTATGGCGGCTTGAAGGTCACAGGGGGCACAGTTTGGCCCTACTCTGGCGCTACACCGTGGTTAAGAAGTGGTAAAGTCCACTAAAAGCGCCCACATTTCTGGGGGGCGAAGAGTTCTTTGACGGGGCGTGGGGGGCACGCTTCAAAATGGAGGGTGAGAAATCTCATGTTAATTTTGCGTCTATTTACAATGCTGCCTCTTCTCGGCATTTCCCTGATTGCCTATGCAGGCATTTCCATGATGAACGGCGACATGCCAGTCTGGCTGGGTGAAGCTGCTCACACGATCACTAATCTTCCTTCTGCGGACGGTGCAGGTCTTGTTCTTTCCAACGGAGACATGTTCACCCTCATCGGACTGTTCCTTCTGGCGATGGAAGTGATCAAGGCGACCAACACCAAGGGCTGGTCCCTGGGCAATCATGGTCTTTCCATGCTTGTTTTTGTGGTGGCCCTGTTCCTGTTCCTGACCGCTGATGGCTATGCCACAGCAACATTCCTGATGCTGACCACCATGACATTGGTCGACGTGCTGGTGGGCATGCTAGTTACGATTGTAACGGCACGCCGGGATATTGGTTTGGGCGGATTTGACGCCGGCTAGTTATTCTGCCGCGATGCCAAGAGGTTCTTGAGCATCCTCATCACCATTTAGAGGGCGCCTTGGCAAATCTGCCGGGCGCCCTTTTTGTGGAACGCGGCTGACTTTTTGTGGCGTGAGCCCCAGAAACGCGAACCAGAAAATCAAAACCCCCATCACCAAGACATCGGCGATGCGTTCAGCCAGTGTTAGTGGTGGCGTCATGGGCGTGTAGGGCATGGATGAATCTTGCGGCATGGTATCCTCCCCAAAGGATCCGGGTAAATCCAAACGCGACAATACTGATCGGGCACCCCAAGGAGCCCGCCTCGAATCTGGGCAAAACTAGGTGATTCGGTTAACGAAAGTGATACGATTTGGGCTTGAACGAAGGTTTTGGAGGCGATTTCGTTAACGCGCGCGCGCTCAAACGCAGTCTGCTGGCTTGTGCTTGCTTGAACAGGGGCGGGATCGTTAAGCTTTCAACGGACCTCTGGGAGATGGGCTATGGGAGATAGCATGGCGCTTTTTTTCGATACGGAATGGTTTGATGGAAAACTGGCAGGCGCTGGTCTGGCCAAAGAAGGTGTGGCGCGTGCCTTGGGCCTTAGCGAAGCAGAGCTGGCTGAGATGTGGAAGGACCAGCGCGAGATATCTGATGCCGAGATTAAGACGCTTGGCCTCTTGCTGGGCACCTCTGAAGCCGAGGTCCGAAAGCGAGGAGGCGTGCAGGGAAGCCCTCAGGCTCGCCAGAAGAACAAGGCGACATCAGCAGGACGGATAACGAACTCAGCCTCTAGAGCAGGCAGCGACGTCGAGCACCGATTAAGCCGGATAGAAGGCCTGTTGGAAGAAATTTTGAAAGAACTGAAGTCCGGCGCTTAGCCCAATTGTCCTTAGTCCAATCACTTTGGACAAATTTGAAGTCGCTGCCTCAGGCGTATTTGCGCTCGAAAAGGCCCGGCTCAACGCTTTCGAAATAACGATCTTCATAGCGTGCGGCAGCTTCATAAGCTGCCGGTCTTGATCGGACACGTTCTTGCTCACCGACATTTTGAAGCCCCACCAACATGCGGCTGTTGGTGCTGAATATTTGTGCAGGAATTGGCGCGTGATCCCCATATCGACGATCGGAAATTGCGCGGCGGTGTAACTCAGCACTTGCCGCAGGAACATCGTCGCGCCGTTCGCTGTAATATTCTGACGGGGCGTTAACAGGTGTTACCCGGCGCACACTGGTGCGAAGCGATACAGGAACAGGAAGATTGTGGGCATTAATGCGGGTCATGCCCCTGTAGGAGCAAACTATCGGCCAGCTTGAGTGTTCTGCAATGGGACAGTTGTATTGGGAGCGCCGAAGTACTCCAGTACGGTTGCCGTTTTTTTAACTCCCTCTGGGTAGAGTTTGGCCAGATAGCTGCGAAAGCGGTGTTTGGGGTTTTACAAACAGTGGGGTTATGGGCGACCGTGTCATTGGCTCATCCTGAAAATACAGTTGTTACGCTTGCCGAACGTGGCGAGCTTGACCGCCTGAGAGCAGCGTTGGAAAACGCTGGTGATGCTGTCTTTGATTGGACGGTTGCGGATGATCAGCTTGCCTGGTCCGGCAACCTCGCCAGTCTTCTCGGAGCTGCTGCCACTGTAAATCTCCGCTCTGGCCAGGACTATCTTCGCGGCGTCGACAGCGACGGACGTTTGGCGCGCGACAAGGAACTACGCTTGGCCATTCTAGGCAAGCGGACCTACGTTACTGAATACCAATTTGAGATCAGCCCCAATGAGATGTGCTGGATTGAAGAACGCGGTACTTGTTTTTTGGATGATACCGGCGATCTTGTACGCATCGTGGGCTTGCTGCGAGATGTAACCGAGCGGCGCACCAAAGAAGCGCGCCTGACGTTCCTTGCCACATATGACGAATTGACAGGTCACCTCAATCGCGCGCGCCTTTGTGCAGCGTTGGGTGAAACCTTGACCCAGGCTCATCGCCATGATCAGCCGGGAGGCTATCTGGTTGTCGGCATTGATGGGCTGGCCCTGGTAAACGAAAGCCACGGATTTGATGTTGCAGATCAGCTCATCCTGCTGGCTGGCCAACGAATTAGTCACACGCTCCGCAGCAACGATCTTATGGGGCGCATTGCAGGTAACAAATTTGGTGTTGTGCTGCCCAATGCGCGGCGCAGCGATATCGAACTTGTTGTGAACCGCCTTTTGGACGCTGTGCGCGACGAAGAGTTTGAAACGCCAGCTGGTAAAACAGTTGCAACGGTCTCTATCGGCTGTGTGGAACTGGACCGAAG
>JAJFIL010000167.1 GCA_021774965.1 Alphaproteobacteria bacterium | reverse complement strand
TAAAGTATCGACACCAGTCGTATTATTACCACTGTCATCGTAATCATCTTCAGTATTACCGACCTCGTTATGCCATAAAAAGTCATCCCCAGTACCACCGATCAAAGTATCATTGTCTTCGCCACCGATAAGTACATCATTGTCTTGATTACCTTCTATGTAATCATCACCAAGTTTGCCATGAATAGTATCAATACCATCACCCCCGTAGACGCGATCTTCGATGTCAGAGGTATTAAATGTTTGACGGCCCTCACTCCTATCTGAACCAAAAATTAATCTTGCATCAGCAGGTCCGTTTTGAATGGTGGTCAATTCAAAACCGCTTTCGATATCAATGAATTCTTTATTGCCAGAAATTGAGCTTGTTTCTATACCTGTTAAATTATTTATTAGATTAGCTCGAATTAATGCTGTTAATAATTCAGAGCGGTCTTCAAGATAATTGTCGGTTAAAGTCCCTTCGCCCGTTGTCTCATTAAATAGTTCAAGTTCATTATTGGCATTGTGTTGTTCATATATAAATGAGTTACCAAGAATTACGAATGGATTTAATTCCTTTAATGCAAAACGATAGGCAATACCATTAGCAGGATCACCTAAACTTAAATTAAGCGCATGAGCTTTTAATACAGAACCAATTTCATTATTTAAACTTTTTATTTCTAAATTTTGATAAAGTGGTATTAAATTTCCGTCAACATCTAATATCTCATTTTTTAAATTTTGAATATTTATATGCAGTTCATTACGTTTCTCTATATCACCAAATCCACCTAAAGAATCATCGAATGCTGTTCTTTCAATATCTGCTTCCAATATAACCTTACGTAAAGCATCCAGTGCATTTTCCAATGAGTCGCCTTCGGCAACAATTGTCCCAACGCCGCCATCTGCACGTGCATTGGAAGATGCCGAAAATATATTTTCAATTGATTCTTTTTCTAGATTTGGGTCTACAGTTAGAAAAAGATTCATTACTTCTAATGTATCTACAATTAAGGTTAATCCATGTGTAGGGCCAGAGAAAGTGATAGATGAACCATCTGGATTGGTAATTGCATCAAAGAGAGATGAAAACGACTGAAGAGCAGGAATGCCAAAATCAGGCTGATCTTCTATAAAAATAGAAATAGGGTTACTAGCGTGTACACCTGAGTTGGCAATAATTTCATAATCATTTGTAGCACCTTGCCCAAATAACAATGTAATTTTGTCATCAGCTAAGGGATCTAGACCTGTACTATCATTAAAATTGGTAGATCCACTTGTATCAAAATCAAGACTGGCATAAATACTTGCTAAAACATGACGTGGATCAGTATAAATATTATTTGGATCAGGCGCAGGCAATTCACCCGTCTCTGTTTGTAATGCATCTGTATGTAATTTACCAAGAGCATTCTGTAGAAGAATCGTATTGATAGCAGGAATTGTACTTATAGCCCCAGCACTTAAATAACCTCTAGACACCAAGAAAGCTCGAAGAAGTACAGATTTTCCTAAACTTAAAAGGGGAACTTTAGCTAGCAAATCATCAATATTAACTTGTGTTGGATCGTTTTTAGCTTTGGTATAAAGCGCCAACATGTCATTGATATTTCCTTTATCAGTATCGTAATTTCCGCGACCCGCTGCATTGAATAAAATCGTTTCATTAATATCTTCAGTATGTAACTCGGTAAAAACCGTGCCTAAGTGTCCACCTAACGAATAACCAATGACATTTAAATTTGCATTCGCAGGTAAATCGGGAGGCGTTCCGCCAACACCATTAGTTAACTCTTCATAAAAATTCTCCATACTTTCTAACTGAGCATAGGCAAAACCTAAAGTTGACAGCTGGCCATTTGCACCAAAAACATGATCTCTTTCTCCATCGCCACCTTCACTGGCAGACGCGGGTTCCGTACTACGAAAAGCCAGATGATAATTACTCGTTCCCTTTTCTCTAATTAACGTCGCAGAAAAACCGGTTTCATCATTCGGTTGGTGTCGAACGATCTCATAACGTTCAACAAATTCATTTGCTTGTGTTTCTGTGAATCTTAAAAACCGAGTAATATTACTAGGATCTTTATTAACCCCTATTTCTAATGCATTAGCTAAACTTATAGGATCATTTGTGTTGTATTGATCCAGATGTGATTCCGCCACCAGTTGAAAAAGACTAGCATCGAGCCAAGCCTGAATATCATTATTCATAATCTCCTCCTTGATTTTCTTTTAAATCTAATTTTGGCTTTAAAATACTTGAAATAATTTTAAAATTAAGATCTCGTTTATCTTCTATAGGACATTTAGGTCCTCCCCAGTTAACAGGAACAAATATTGACCAACCATCACCTGATAAACGTCGACTACGAACAAAACCGCGAAACAAAGCTAGAACTTCTCCGCTTTCAATATTAGTCACTGTCAGTTCACTACCAGCGATACCCAATTGACGATCATAAGGATACGAAATATCCTTCCAGGTATAGCCATAACGACTCTTTCGAGTTGTGGAATATTCTTTTACAATTGAATCTTGATTTCTTTCATCATAACAACAATAACGCACATACTTATCACCTGAGCCTGGTTCATCAAACATACTCAAATCGTTATATTTTATATTTTGTGACGTGTCTTCCAATCTGATCTCATGGTCTACAGCCATTTCGACAAAATCATAGCCATTTGATCCTACAAACTTAGATATATTTGATTTAAAATTTTTACGATCATGGCCTAGCGGATCTGGCATATAGCGATCTTTCAGCATCTTATCCGTAACATTTTTTCGAGGTCGCAGCATAAACATACCATCGACATCATCTACTGTTTTATAAACAAACAAACCTGATTCTTCTTTACATAAATGCTCAAAATATTGTTCGCTTACTTTAGATACGATATTCGGTATGAAGAGAAATAAAATTATCGTTGCGCCAACCAAACCGCCAAATAAACGTCTCTTGAATACAGATACGCCACGTTTTTTCAAAAACTTGATCATTATCCATACAGGAAAGACAATAAAAGCAATTAAAAGTACTTTAAGAAACAACCAAATCAATAAATTGACTAATGTATAAGTGATATTCATGTATTATTTTCCTTTTATTTTCTCAAAGCTTTCCCGTTTCGGGGTCAGGCCTTACATTTGACATTTTATAATTCTCCTTCATAAGATTTTACTGCTCGACTCACCGTCGCATAACTCACATCAAAATATTCTCCAAATCTCGGGGTCAGGTTTCGAATCTTGAATTTATTCATCTTTGGGGTCAGGTCTTGAATCTTGATTTTATTCATACTTCCTTCTCCTCATATTTTTTAATGATTTTACTCACAGTGCTGTAATGAACTTCAAAATAATCAGCTATATCTTTTTGAGAGTATGCTCCATCTATATAGCCGGCATTAATAGCATCGTTACGATGCTTATGTTTTTTTGAATAATAACTGAGTGGCTTGCTGATGCGTTGACGTTGTTCTTTCGTGACTTCTGTCAGGTCTTTATCTACAGCTTGTTTCGATTGCAGTTGGTTAACAAATTTTTCATCACCAAGATAGAGTTGTTGCCTGAGTTGCTCCCATATTGCTGGTTGTTTATTCCCTTCTCGAACAAATGTAATAAAGTTTTTCTGCGCTGTAGATAAGCGTTTGCCGTAGTGCCCTAGTATCCATTCTTTATCCAGCCAGTCAGGTGTCGCAGATTTGTCTATCATTGCACGATAACTACTCCAAGGATATTGATCTGCTGTTTTCGTCATATTTGCGCGTACTGGATTTAGCAAGACATATCGAACAACTTCTAATAGATAACTTTCTTTTTCTACAAGTATGGCTTTATAACGACCTTGAAAGAGATGCCCAACTCGTTTATGTGTTCTATTAAAGGTTTGTGTATAAACACCGTTTAAATGACGCATGCCGCGAGACAAGTTTGCTTCTGCCGTTTCAATAACGAGATGGTAATGATTACCCATTAAACACCAAGCATAAGCATGCCAGTTAAAATGTTCGCAGGTTTGCGACAAAATCTTTAAAAATTCAGTGCGATCGGTATCGGTAACATAAATATTAGAACGAGCATTACCGCGTGAAGTAAGATGATAGACGGCTTCAGGATATTCTATTCGTAATGGACGTGACATCGACATACTTCCTTGTATGCAGTTATGGTTAACATAGGCTACGTGATTAGTATTTAGATTTCCATTCATTCTTTATCACCCTAATTTACAAATTCAAGATTCAAGACCTGACCCCAGAAACATCTATTAATCTTCTGTCCATGGTGCAAATCCTATTGGTCTTTTCTTTTTATCATCATCTGCACTCATCAATTGTCTTATTGCTTCGAAAACGTTCTTGAACTGATCATCATATTTCTTTTCCAGTTTCTTCAGTTTTATTGATAAATCTTTATTGCTAGAGAGCATTTCTCTAAGCTTTACAAAAGTACGCATAATTTCGATATTCACCTGAACAGCACGCTCACTACGTAACACACTTGAAAGCATGGCTACGCCTTGCTCTGTAAAGGCGTAGGGAGGATATCGCCGTCCACCCCATTGACTTGAGGTCACAAATTGTGACCTCAAGATCTCAAATTCCTCTTTACTGAGTTGAAACATGAAGTCTTCTGGAAACCTATTAATATTTCGCTTAACAGCCTGTATCAAAACCTTTGTTTCTACTTCATAAAGGTTTGCTAAATCTGCATCTAAGATGATCTTGTGCCCACGTATGTATAAAATCGCATTCGCAATACTTTTCAAAGGAATCACATTAGTTGAGACTGTTTCTTTTTTCTTAGTCATAAAGATTATCGTTCCCTGACGCTTTCATCCTTATATCGAAGCAATGGTGCTAACAAGTATTCAATTAATCTTCGCTTGCCTAGGTTAACTTCTACCGTTACTGCCATGCCGGGTGAAAGATTCACGATCTTGTCTTTTACATGCATTGTCGTTTGAAACATCTTCACACGCATGGCATAAACTAAGCCTAAGTTTTCATCCGGTGTTGCATCATTAGATACATTCAATATTTCTGCATCAACTAATCCATATTTCGTAAACGGAAATGTTTCAACTTTAATCGCAGCTTCTTGGCCTTTTTGTACAAAGCCAATGTCTTTATTCGGTAACCATGCTTCTACTTCAACGGGATCATCATGCGGTATGATATGCATCAATTCTTGTGCTGGAGTGACAACGCCACCGATTGTATGAATTGCGAGCTGATGTACTGTCCCTGTTACGGGAGACGTTAAGTTTCGTAAGGTAACGCGGTTATCTGCTTTAACCATTTCTTGATCAAATGCTGTGATTCTATTTTCTACATCTGTTAGTTCGGTTAAGAGTGTTTTTTCAAATTCCGCTTTTTGTGCAGCTAATCGTTGATTAATATTTGCTATAGCAGAATCGACCATGCTTGAATTATTTTTTTGTACATTACGTTCTTGTACTTGTTCAATGCGTTCTTGCTCTAATTCTAACCACTGTACTCTTGGCACCATATTGTCTTTTAATAAGTCTTCGAGAGATTTTGATCTTTCTGTAATTAAAGGAATGGTTGAGTCGAGCTGCTTAATACGTTCGCTTATTGCACCTCGTTCTGCTTGGCGTTGTTTCTTTTCATCTTTTAAAGCTTCAAGTAATGAATAATATTCATGCAATTGTTTTTCGATTCTGTCTTGTTGAAGTTTTATTTGTGCTGGTGTTGCTCCGGTAAGTTCTGAGAACGTATCCTTTTCTTCTCTACCATCGACTTTCTCAAGGATGGCTTGTAGTCGTGCGCGGTCTAATTTTAACGCGATCTGTTGATCTTTTGTCTGTATTTGATCTGCATCAGTCAACGTCGGATCAAGTTCAACTAATAAATCTCCTGCTTGAACACTATCACCTTCTTTAACATAAATTTTTCTGACCACGCCCGTTTCCAATGGCTGAATAATCTTAACGCGACTGCTCGGTACAATCTTACCCATAGCCACACTGACAATATCAATTTGACCTATGCATGCCCAAATCACACCAATGGTAAAAAATGTCACTATCGCCCAAACAATATAACGCGCCATCGGTAGCGGCGGCGTTTGTTGAATCTCTAACGCAGCAGGTAGAAACTCTAATTCATCGTTGTTATTTTCATTTTTCATATTATATGGCTATTAATATGTATATTTATATTGCTATTAATATGGTTATTTACTAAGCTCAAATTATGAGCAAGGAAAGCTTTGAGTGGGATTTGAAAAAGTATATCGAGAATCAATTGAAACATGGCGTTTCCTTTGAAGTCGCACAATATGCTTTTGTTGATCCGAACAAAATCATACTTAGAGATAAAACTCATAGTATTTCTGAAGACAGACATTTTTGTATAGGCAAAGTAAAAAATATCATCTTGACGGTCAGGTTTACCTATAGGCAGCACAGAATACGAATTATTGGTGCTGGCGCTTGGCGTAGAGGCAAAAAACTTTATGAAGAAAAAAATTAAATACACTGAACTGCCACCTGGTGGCGAGCCTATTGGCGAGTTAGAGATCATCGAAGACTTTTTGCCTCCACCTGAAGAGTTAGTTTTTAAAGAGGATAACGCCAAAGTCACCATTGCTCTAAGTCGTTCCAGTGTTGAGTTCTTTAAAAAAGAAGCGAAAAAACATCACACACAATATCAAAAGATGATTAGAAATCTTTTGGATGAGTATGTTGCTCGTCATGATTCTTAAATAACTGTTTACATATATATTCATTTCGGTGCCACCATGCCGACTTGATGTGAATAGAGTTTTGCGTAATAACCCTGCTTTTCCATTAACTCAGTATGCGTACCACCCTCAACAACCTGACCTTTATCCACTACTATAATGTTATCCGCTTCTCTTACTGCACTTAAACGATGCGCAATGATAAAAACTGTTCGGCCTTTGGTTATGTAACGCATGTTTTGATGAATAATGTGTTCAGATTCGTAATCGAGCGCACTGGTCGCTTCATCAAAAATTAAAATACGTGGATTGGTAATGAGTGCGCGTGCAATCGCAATGCGCTGGCGTTGTCCTCCCGAAAGATTGCAACCATGCTCCCCTACTTCGTTGTCATAACCTTCTGGCAGTTCTAATATAAATTCATGTGCGCCTGCCATTTTGGCGGCTTGCACAACACGTTCCATGGGCATCGCCGGATCACTTAGCGCAATGTTTTCACGAACAGAGCGATTAAAAAGAAAGTTTTCTTGTAGGACGACACCGATGTTGCGCCGTAACCAAACGGTATCGACCATGGCTAAATCCACACCGTCGACTAGAACGCGTCCGCTTTGTGGTACATAAAGCCGTTGTATTAATTTTGTTAAGGTACTTTTACCTGAGCCCGAACGCCCAACCACACCAATGACTTTACCGGCTGGTACATGCAATGACACATTACGTAATATCTCTGGTCCATCAGGTCGATAACGAAACGTTACTCCTTCAAATGTAACTCGTCCTTCAAGATCAGGTAGTGACGCACGTCCTGGACTGTAGGCGGGTTCGGGTTGTGCGTTCAAAATATCACCGAGCCGTTCAACTGATATACCTGCTTGTTGAAATTCATTCCACAGTTGCACTAAACGTAATATAGGGCCGCTAACTCGCCCCGCTAGCATATTAAAGGCTACTAACTGTCCTACAGATAATTCTCCATTTATTACAAGCCGTGCTCCGACCCATAATATAAGGAGTACGGTGACCTTATTAATGAATGAAGCAACTTGGCCGGCAATATTGCCAAGGTTAGTGGCTTTGAAGCTGGAAGAAACATAACCCGCAAGTTGTTCTTCCCATTGTCGTTGGCTTTGTGGTTCGACGGCACTGGTTTTAATTGTTTCAAAACCATTAACGGATTCGACTAAAAAGGATTGGTTCTCTGCGCCACGATTAAACTTTTCATGCAGCCGTGCACGCAAGATAGGCGTCACAATGATAGCTAATATAATGTAAAACGGAATCGCTCCTAACACGACATAAGTTAATGTCGGACTATAGAGATACATCACCGCAAAAAAGACAACGGTAAAGAAAAGATCAATAACCAATGTCAATCCTGAGCCGGTTATAAAGTTACGAATACTGTCCAACTCTCTAACTCGAGCAACTATATTACCTACGCGTCGTGCTTCAAAATAACTTATCGGCAATCGTAATAAATGACGAAATAAATCCGCTCCTAAGGTGACATCAATACGACTTGTCGTGTGTGAAAATACATAGGTACGTAACGCATTCAAGATGACATCGAAAAATGAAACCACTAGTAAACCAAAGGCAAGTACGTCTAATGTTGTTAAGCCACGATGGACTAATACTTTATCGATAACCACTTGAAAGAATAACGGCGTTATCAGTGCAAATATTTGTATAAAGAATGAGGCAAGTAAAACCTCAAGCAGAAGTTTCTTATATTTAAGTATCGCGGGAATGAACCAGGAAAAATCAAACTTCTTAAATTCACTTAAGATTCCAGCGCGCTTCGTGATGAGGATAAACTTGCTATTCCAGCGTTCTTGAAACTCATCAAGACTTAAACTTTCAGGGCCTTGATTTAGTGGGTCTTGAACTAAGACTTTATCTTCGGCTAATTGAGCAAGAACAAAGTAATGTCCATCTTTATGTTGTGCTATTGCAGGGAGTTGTGTTTTGGCGAGTCTTTCTTGTGAACTGGATATGGCTTTGGCTTTTAGGCCGATTGATTTAGCACCACGTAGTATTTCAGACTCGGTAAAATCCGTTTCTGATTGTCCATAATGATGTTTGAGCTGCCCTGGATCGGCTGGCATACCATGCAATCGAGATAGCATGACAAGACAGACCAACCCTGAGTCTACCTGCTCAGATCCGTCCTTCTCCATTTCCTTGTCCCAAAATTCCTTATAATGGAATTATCCTTATATTTATAAGTATAACTGTATCAGAAAAGTGACAGGTTTCGTATACCCTTAAATGTCCTAATTAGCTGACATGATAAGTGCTCAATTAAAGGTACTTATAATGATAATTATGGTTATGAAAGAAATATAGTTATCTAATTTATTAGATTATTTATATAAATTAAATTTAGTTTTCTATTTTCAGAAACGTAGTTATTCGACATAGAAAAATTCATTTAAAATAAATATGATCAGATATTTTTAAAAAAACTGTGAATTATTTTTAATTGATGGTTAATAATTATCAATAGAAAACCATTAATTAAAATGGTGCCCGGGGCCGGAATCGAACCGGCACGCTCTTACAAGCGAGGGATTTTCTTACCAACTACTATTTTCATAGCTACGTTACTTAAAACGCATTTGTGGTCTGGACTTTACCTTTACCCTATTTTAACCTTTGTTAAAACGTAGGCAGGAGCCGTCAAGTCTCTACACTTTCCTAAATGCATAATGAAATTACATAAATACTCTGAAGAACAATTAATAGAAGCTGTAGAAACCTCAACTTCATATAGACAGGTTCTTCAAAAACTTAATGTAGCTCCATACGGTGGCAACTATGATGTTCTAAGAAAAGCATTAAATCACTTTAATTTAAATACATCTCACTTTACTGGCCAAGCTTGGAATAAAGGAAAAAAACTTCCTGCTAAAAGACATATTAACCAATACTTAAATAACGAATTACCGATTCAATCTTATAAACTCAAAAATAGACTTCTTAAAGAAGATATTTTCAAACATAAGTGTTTAAACTGTAATCGAAAAACCTGGTTAAACTGTCCTATTCCACTAGAACTAGACCATATAAATGGGAACAATAAAGACAACAGGTTAATAAACCTACGCTTACTCTGTCCCAACTGCCACGCTCTTACTCCAACATACCGAAGCAAGAACCGCATAAAGGCTTAGCTCGGGATTGCCACCACCATTTTTCATGCTGAGGTTTCCCCGAATTTGACTCCATTCACACCAAGCGTTTCCGACTTGGGTGCTCAAATTAATCTAAGTCCCTTGCGTCTACCAATTCCGCCACCCGGGCTAGGGGTTTACTAACTTTATATAGCAAATTTGGAGGCTGAGCCCGGAATTGAACCGAGGTACACGGTTTTGCAAACCGCTGCATAACCACTCTGCCACTCAGCCAGACTCACTTAAATTTGCTGTATTTTACTTTTTTTAAATATAAAACCTCGTTGATAGCCGAAGTTTCTAAATTTTGGAGCGGGAAACGAGATTCGAACTCGCGACCCCAACCTTGGCAAGGTTGTGCTCTACCACTGAGCTATTCCCGCAAAAAAAGAGCGCCTATTGTAGCCACGGCGTCTGAAGTGTCAATCAAATTACCGATTTATTCTTTTAACTTTGGCCATGCCGCTAATAGGTACTGAAACATGGAAATTAATGTTAAAAACGCAGCGATATATAACAATATCAGGCCGATTTCGTAGATAGGAAGACCTAAAACTGATTTTTCAAAAATAAGAAATCCCAAAGCAAACATTTGAGCCATCGTTTTTAGCTTACCCAAAATAGAAACGGCCACTTTACTTCGTGCACCAATTTCAGCCATCCACTCTCGTAACGCAGAAACAGTAATCTCACGCCCGATGATTACGGCAGCCGCTAATGTGAGATAAATATCAGGGTTTTGTTGTACTAATAACACTAAGGCTACGGCAACCATTAATTTGTCAGCAACAGGATCGAGAAAAGCACCTAAGGATGAAGTTTGGTTTAATTTTCTTGCTAGATAGCCGTCAAGCACGTCCGTTATCCCAGCCAAAGTAAAAATCACGCATGCGACCAAATTATTCCACTCGTAGGGCAAATAAAATACCAGGACAAATACAGGTATTAGTAATATTCGAAGGAGTGTTAATTGATTAGGGATATTCATTAATTATGGAATGTGTCATATATTTTTTTAGCTAAGCTCTTATTAATTCCTGAAACCATGGCAATATCATCAACTCCGGCTTTTGCTACACCTTGTATACCACCAAAATGCTTTATAAGACTTTGTCTTCGTTTATTACCTATACCTTCTATTTCTTCAAGTTTTGAACGGCCACGTTTCTTTTTGCGCCGTTGTCGATGCGCCGTTATGGCAAATCGATGAGCTTCATCTCGAATATGTTGGATTAAATGTAGTGCTGGAGACGAACTATCACAGCCTATGCTTTTATTTTCAAGTGCCAGTATAAGATTCTCCATTCCTGGTTTTCTAGAGGGCCCTTTTGCAACACCTAATATAGGAATGTGAGTCAGTTGTAATTCATAGAGTTCTTTCTTTGCAACGCCTATTTGTCCTTTTCCTCCATCGATAAGAATCAAATCAGGCAAGCTCGCATTTTCCTTGACTAGTCGCGTATAACGCCGCCTTATTATCTGAGACATTGCCGCATAATCATCACCTTCGGTTATATTCTCAATATTAAATTGACGGTATTTGGAGTTGAGTGGTCCATCTGGACCAAACACGACACACGAACCCACAGTTGCTTCGCCTTGTGTATGGCTAATATCAAAACATTCCATATGCTCGATAGGTTCTTTAAATGACAATAATTTTTGTAAGGCATCAAATCGTTTATGTTGGCTCTTATTACTTGCGATTCTTTGTTTCAATGTTAGGTCAACATTTTCTTTTGCCATTCCTAACCATTTTAAGCGCTCCCCTCTTACGTTAGCTTTGAGTTTTATCTTCTTCCCTGCTTTTTCACTAATTACGGTTTCTATCAGATCGATACCATCGAATTCATGACTGATTAATATTTCAGAAGGGATTTTTTGCTGTGAATGCTCATTTAAATAAAATTGGCTCAAGAATGCTTTAACTAATTCGGGTTCGGATTGTTCTTCTATATGTTGAGGATAAAAATTACGATTACCTAGGTT
>JAJFIL010000166.1 GCA_021774965.1 Alphaproteobacteria bacterium | reverse complement strand
CTTTCAAAAGGGTCTCGAAGATCGTAGCTTGGTACCGCATGGCTTGGTCTCCAATCGGAGTCTAGATTCAACCAGTTTGTTGCAAAACCAGTAGAATCCAAGCCATGCGACCTGTCTACAAATCTAAACCGGACAGTAGTGCATCAAGTGCGGGAATGACCATGTTTGTAAACTACTCCCCCCTCAAACAAACTCAATGCGTTCTGTCAGCTCCAGTGCCTGACCCAGGGCGGTCAAGCGCTTCAGCACGATCTCGCCAGACAGAGGCCCTTCCTGCCGGTTGATGGTCAGCACCAATCTATCTTCTTCAATACGAATTGAGGTAAGCGGCAAGAGCCCCGCCACGGCGCCGGAGACGCGATAGGCCACGCGCATGGCCAAGCCCAATGCGGTCGCCTTTTCGATCAAATCCGCGCTGAGCAAGGCGCGCGCAGGTTTCGCTGCGCCATTGTGGATGCGTCCGCCATAGCGCACGAAGACCGCCAGCGCCAAGAACGCGCGCGCCTCATGGCTGATCCCAGCAATGGGGGCCGTCAGTACACGGTCAAAAACAGTTGCCGCTCGAAAATCCTCATGATCACGCCAACCGATGTCCGAGAGGAAACACGCGGCATGCACAAACCGCTTCAGCGGTTCAGGCCAGGTCTCAAACAAAGGCGTGATCCAGAGATGGAGCTCATTGGCATGGCCGGGGGATCGGGAGAATTGAACATTGAAATCCGATGCCCCTTCGATGAGCGGATCATGAGACCGGAAATCATCATCCAATTGTTCGAACAAGACCCCTTCCCGCACACCAAAGGATGATGTGACCACATGAGAGACGCCCGTGAGCTTGATCAAACGGTCCAGCACCACGGCTCCATAGGGCATGGCTTCGCGCCGTCGCGAAGAAAGCTTGGGCACATCTTCAAGCGCCTCTGCGCTGAGCCCGGCAAGGGCTTGCGCCAGCTCCCGCGCGTCATCGCTGCGAGCCACAAAATTCTGCAGCATGGGCAAGGGATGATCTTGCTGATTCAGAAGGATAGATGAGAAATTCCGCCAGATGCCGCCCACAAGGTAAAGCCTGCGACCCTTGAGGTCCTTGAGCCACTTCGCCTTCTTCAAGGTCTCGGACGCAAAATCCTTGGCTATCTTGACCTTACTTTCTGCTGCATCCATCAGTCGCAAGGGACCCAACGGAAAAGTTGCGCCATTGCTCAGCTGGCCATTGCTGATCTCCATCAGCTCCAGACTGCCGCCGCCCAAATCTCCCACTAGACCGTCCGCATCCGGAATACCGGAAAGAACGCCATAGGCAGCCAATCTCGCTTCTTCCTTGCCGGTGAGGATGCGCACGGGCACGCCAATCTCGTTTGTGGCATCGGCGACGAACTCATCGCCATTGGAGGCATCGCGGACCGCAGCGGTGGCCACCACCTGAAGCTCCCACACCCCCATGCCATCAATGAGCGTGCGAAATCGCCCCAAGGCTTGTAAGGCCCGCACGGTGCCAGCCCGATGGAGCGCGCCGGTGCTGACCATGCCGCGACCAATGCCGCAAAGGACTTTCTCATTGAAAAGCGGACGCGGGTTCCGGCTGATGCGGCGAAAGACCACAAGCCGTACAGAGTTTGAGCCTATATCCACCACGCCAAAAGGCGCGTCATCCGGTGTACCCGCGGGGCTCATGAGCCCGATACCGTAAAGGAGACCGGTAGCGGTGGATCATATTTGATGCCCTTGCCGCGACCGGACAGACTGGCATTGGTCATGAAGTAAGCGTGCGCGTTGAACTTCTTCTCACCCTTTTGGGTTTCCACGCGATTGTAAGTCCCATCGGCAAGCAATTGCCAGCTCTGCTGGTTGTCCTTGAGATTGGCCACCATGATCTGATCCAGCACCTGTCGGTGCACCGTCTTGTTTCGAACAGGAATGAGCGTTTCCACCCGGCGATCAAGATTGCGCGGCATCCAGTCGGCGGACGAGATATAAACCTTCGCCTTATCGTGTGGCAGGCCAAAGCCATTACCAAAACAGGCAATGCGGGAATGCTCCAGAAACCTTCCGATAATACTCTTTACCCGGATGTTCTCTGAAAGCCCCGGCACGCCTGGGCGCAAACAACAAATACCGCGTACTACAAGCTCCACCTGCACGCCTGCTTGTGAGGCCTTGTAGAGAGCATCAATCACATCGGGGTCCACCAGCGAGTTCAGCTTGACCCAAATCTGGGCCGGACGGCCCTCCTGGGCATGAGCGATCTCAGCCTTGATGTTCTTGAGTATCCGCTTGCGCATGTTGACCGGAGAAACGGCGATGGCTTCCAGGTCCTTTGGCTTGGCAGAGCCTGTGATGAAATTAAACACCCGTGCTGCATCATTCCCCAGGACCGGGTCAGCGCTAAACAAGGAAAGATCCGTATATACCTTGGCCGTCACAGGATGATAGTTACCGGTACCATAGTGGACATAAGATTTCAGCTCGCCTTCCTCGCGCCGCACCACAAGGCTGATCTTGGCGTGGGTTTTCAGCTCGATAAAGCCATAGACCACCTGCACGCCCACCCGCTCCAGATCGCGGGCCCATTTGATGTTCGCTTCCTCATCAAAGCGCGCTTTAAGCTCGATCAGTGCGGTAACGGACTTGCCGGCTTCTGCTGCCTCAATAAGGGCTGCGATGATGGGCGAATCTTTCGAAGTTCGATAGAGCGTTTGCTTGATCGCCACCACATCCGGGTCGGCTGCGGCCTGCCGCAGGAATTGCACCACCACATCGAAACTCTCGTAGGGGTGATGAACGATGAGGTCTTTCTTCTGGATGGCCGCAAAACAATCCCCGCCATTGTCACGGATGCGTTCGGGGAAGCGGGCATTAAAGGGCGTAAACAAAAGATCAGGTCGATCACTCTGAACCAACTGCTGCAGATCCGCTGCGCCCAAAATACCCTGAACAATCACGGGCTCGGAAAATGGCGTATCCAACTCGCTCGCCACAAAGGCCCGCAGGGGTTCGGGCATATCCTCAGACAGTTTCAGGCGGATCACCTGCCCCCGGCGACGGCGTTTGATGGCACTTTCAAAAAAGCGCACCAGGTCTTCGGCTTCTTCTTCAACTTCAATATCGCTGTCGCGCAAGATGCGGAACGCTCCCTTGCCCACAACTTCATAGCCCGGGAAAAGACGATCCAGAAAAAGCCCGATCAAATTCTCAAGTGACAAAAAACGCGCGCCCTCGCGGCCCTCCTGCGCGGGCAACCGAATAAAGCGCGAGATCTGTGCGGGGACCGGTACCAGTGCGTTTAATGCGCGCCCATCCTCGCGGCGGCGCAATTGCAAGGCCAGCGCAAAGCCATGGTTCGGCATGAACGGAAACGGGTGCGCAGGATCAATGGCCAAAGGGGTGAGGATGGGAAAGACTTGCTGCAGGAAATAACTTTCGGTCCAGCCTCGTTCACCTTCATCAAGCTCGTCAGGCTCGATGACGGCAAGACCCTCTTCGCCGAGTTCAATGCGCAGCTGACGCCAGCGGGCCTGTTGTTCATCCAGCAACCTGGCTGCCGCCTCATTTACTTGCTCAAGCTGTTGCACTGGACTCAAGCCATCGGCGCTGGCCGCCGTCACTCCGGCTTTGAGCTGCGCCATCAGCCCGGCCACGCGGACCATGTAAAACTCATCCAGATTGGAGGCGGAGATGGATAAAAATCGAAGCCGCTCCAGAGCGGGATGATTGGGGTTTTCAGCTTCTTCCAAAACCCGCGAATTAAAAGCCAGCCACGAGAGCTCGCGATTGATAAAGCGCTGCTTTGACTCCAATGATATCTCAGGGGTCACCACCGCAAGATGCGGGCGCAAGGGCTCGATGTTTGAGCTTTCCGGTGGTTCAGGTGTTTCAGTCACGCGCATCTCACTGGTGGTTAACGAGGCGACACTATCACAGTCACATTAACTGACCGCTTAGGTCCTGTCATTTGACCCATTATTCGGGGCCCAGGATTTCGTCGAGTACCTGGGAAGCCAGAGGCACCGAGGCCCGCCGGTGAGCGGCAAGCGTGCGCTGGCCAAAGGCGTTGGAAAGCGCTGCAATGGCACCATAGCTGCGTTCGGCGCGGGCCAGCACATAGCGGCGCACGGCATCGTCCACCTCAATGCCCAAATCGGTGCATTGCTTTATCAAAATTGCATCCAGCAAGGTGTCATCGGGCGTGGTGATCTCCACCAAAGGCACCGCCTTGAGACGTGAGGCAAGATCCGGCAGCGCTACTTTCCATTTGGCCAAAGGTTGCCGCGCTGTAATCAGGATAAAGCTCGCCTCTTCCCGCGCCATGTTGAGAGCATGAAACAACGCCGTCTCATCGAAGGGGGCCCCTTCCCCTGCACGGTCAACCCACAGAGGATGCGCCATGCCATCGCTGAGATGCTCTTTAGACAGATCTTCCAAGGGGATGCTCAGCGCATCGCACGCTTCTGCCCAGATCGCCCCGAGATGAGATTTACCGCAGGCCTCAGGTCCAATGATCGCCACAACCGGCCCGGGCCATTTCGGCCAATCGGCGACAAGCTGCCGCGCAGCATCATTGGCCGCACCGCGCACAAAAGAGGCAGGCGAGACATTCGCGGGCAAGGATAGGTCGAATGTAAACTGGGGGTGCTTCATTCTCTATGAGTTCTCTGCAAGGAGAGTGTTTAGTTTTCCACCGGCTGCATTGTGCCAGGTCGATCACCAAGACCTTGCTGACGACGGGCCTCGACTTCTTCGGGCGTAAGCTGGGTTTCAAACAGGATGTTTAGATCATCGCCGGAGAGCACTGGCGCGTTGGGCTCGGCCTCTTCGCGCACCACAATGGTTTCCACCGGTGGGCGCGCTGGCTGGCTCAAGCTCATGCTGTCTTTGCCTGTGGGATCAAAAATGCCAGAGGCATCGCTCGAGCCGATGACCGTTGGGCTTGCGCCGCGAGAGCCGCCAAATTCACTGCCCCGCATGCGAATACTCCAATAGCCTTCATCGCCGGAAAGGGCGACCCCGCGCTGATCCAGGGTGATCGCCAATTGCTCTGTTGTCCCCACAAAGGTGACCGCGACCTCTGCGCCGCGCGCGGACAAGGCGCGAGCCTCGTATTCGGTGACCGTGGCGCTATCCTCAAAGGCTTCGCGAATGTGAACCCAGTCGTTCAGCCCAGTAAACTGCACCGTGGCTTCCAAGCGATGCATCACGTCATAAGACACAAGGGTCTGGGATTTCCAGCGCGCTTGAAAGCGCCCGGCCAGAATTGTAATGGCGCGTGTTCCCATATCGCCAAGGCTCACAACGCTGCCCATGTCATCGACAACTGGCGTGCCGGTAATCTGGGTGTCGTGAACTTCGCCCACACCGTTCTCGGTAATCTCCGTCAGGCGCGCATAAAGCGTCGAGCCATTTGCCGTTTCCAGCAACACCCCGTGGGCCACAAGAACCCGAGATACATTGTAGCGGTTGGCAAGGAACTGAAGCGCTTCCCAATTACCCGCAACGACATCTTCCACAGGGACCGTAGTAAGATCAGCGAGATCACCGCGCGGCAGGGTCATGGGCACCAACTCATGGGTCAGGTCCATCCCATGCCAACTGACTGCCCAGGGGTTGCTGCTTTCCCAGAGCAGGCGCTCATCACCTCTTTCGAAAACGGCCAGAACGAGTGCAGGCGCGGCCTGGCTTTCAGAAAACGGAATGCTTTCAGAACGCAGCAGCGGACGAATGCGGTCCCGCCGGAATGAATAAGTGATATTGGCCAGATAGAGGTTCTCAGATCCGGACTGGGTGGAGAAACGCTCGTTCTCCACTTCAAAGCCCACCTGCATATCCAACAGCTCCGTGAGGCGCGGGCGGGGCAGATAAGGCCAGTCCTCCGAAGGGGTCAGACGTTGGAGCAGGATCTGCAAGGCGCGAGAGCGGCCCCGGTCCTGAGCGATCAGGCGGGCTTCCTCGGCGGAGGCAGCTGTTGCCTCGACCGGCACCCGGGACACGGTGAAGATATCCGAGGATCCTTCGGAGGTCTGCGCCCAAGCGCCTGAGGCGAGTAAAAATCCAGCAATTGCGCCAATAATGGCAATAACTCTGATCATAATTCCAAACGTTCCTTGACCGCCCCCAGATATAAGACCGCACTATAGCGACCCGATGACGGCGGCAAAAGGGCATAAAGAACATAGGCTCAAGAACGAATTAGCCCTTCAAAGGCACGGGTTTGCTCACTTCCGGGAAAGACTTGCCCGTTCACAAAATCTCGTGACAGGCCCAGATGATCAATCAGCGCGGCTTTGAAGAGACGGCGCATATCCATGGTCGGGGCAAGATCGCGGTTTTCATAAAGATCCCGCGCGGCCAAACCCGGCCAGTCGGCGATCACGCGGCCCCCCTGCACGGCCCCCCCAAAGGCAAAGCTGATGGAGGCTGTGCCGTGATCAGTGCCACCTGTGCCGTTTGGTGCGGCAGTGCGGCCAAATTCAGTAACGGCGAGAACAAGCGTATCTCGCCAGGCGGGCCCGAGCTCTTCTTTGAGGGCGCCCACCCCCTCATCAAGATTGCCAAGGAGGTTTGCCAAGCGCCCTGTCCGCTTGCCCTGGTTTGCATGAGTGTCCCAGCCACTGGTCTCAATAACCCCGATGCGCGGACCTGTTTCGGCACCAAGCATGGCACCGGCCGGTCTCATGGCTTGGACAAAGGAATTACCGTTGGCCTCTGAGCCCATCATGGCTTCTTGTGCCATGGATCTTATTTGCAGACCCTGCTCTAACGCCTCGTGAAGCACTGTATCTTGCGCATAAAGGCGTTGGACCCGGGCAATGAAACCATCATCGGCCTCAGGCAAGGTGGGCGGGGACCAATTATCCGCAGGCTGATCACCATGAAGGATAAGCGGCATGGACTGACTGACAGAAATTGCCCTGCGCTCGGTAGGATCATTTGATGCTGCCAGCCCTCCCAAGGCGCGATTGAGCCATCCGTCACGTGCGGCCCAAACACTTGTCCCTCCGGTTTCAAGAATGTCCTGCCCGTCAAAGTGTGAACGTTCCCGATAGGGCGAGGCAACGGCGTGAAACACCGCCAGCTGTCTTTGCTGGTAGAGGCCGTGGAGATTTCGGAGAGATGGGTGAAGGCCAAAGCCCTGATCGAGGCCAAGAACATCCCGCTCGCGGAATGCCAAGCTGCCGCGCAAACTACGATAATTCTCATCCCCAACAGGCGGCACCGCGGCCAGACCATCCAGCCCCCCGCGCATAAGGATTAGCACAAAGCGCTTTTCCCCACTCGCCCCCGCAAATGAGACGCGCGGGAAGTTTAAAGCAGCAACGGAAGCGGCCATGCCGCCAAGGATTGCTCGGCGGGTTGGTCTCATCGTCTTTGAAACTCCGGGCTGGCGAGAAGCAGGCCAATTCCCTGCTGCGCGGTTTCTGCTCCCTCAAGGTGAAAGCGGGTAGCCTCGCTGATCGCAGGGCCAAGAAGGTTTTCCGCCAGATCAATGGGCCGTCCCGGTTGAGGGATTTGAGAAGCCACAGCATTGGCCCAATCTAGGCGCTCTAAAACTGAATCCGGGTTGGTCCACGTATAGCTCTCGTCAGACCATCCCGCGGGGGATGTTGCACTGAACGGAAGCTGCCCCATATCCCGCAGGGAAATCAGAATACGGCCCCCCACCATAGCTTGCTCAAGCATGCCCCCGCCTCGCCGTTCAGCCCTTCTGCGGGTCCTGCGATCTGGCGGGAAACTGTCTGCGCCATTTTCCTCAATGTAACTGGCAACGGCTTCAAGGTTTTCCACCGCCCAGTGCCCCCCCCCGCGACCAAGGGCTCGTAAAGCAGAGATTACAAATTCCTCTGGCGTTTTGAACTTGACCCGAGCCTCTGTCCACGCAGCAGGCTCGCGAATAAGCCCAAGGGACATCTCGCCCAAATCGCCATCCGTGTCGCGATAAATCCGGGCCAGGCGATCAACACTTTCCGTGGGTGGATCATCGGCGATGAAATGAGCGGCCAGCTTGCGCGCCACAAACCGTGCCGTCGAAGGGTGCGCAGCAATGTCATGGAGTGCATCGACCCCTTCGCTCTCCCCTCGCCCGCTTGATCGATACGTGCGGGCAAGCAAAGTCTTTCCACCCGGCTCGTGCCGGTTCTGGGCAAAATCAAATCCGTTGCCCCGGGTTTCCGGTCCACGGGAAATTGTCCAGCCGGTGAGAATTTCCGCCAGCGCAATCACATCGCTCTGGCTATAGCCTCCATCAACCCCGAGGGTATGAAGCTCCAGTATCTCCCGCGCATGGTTCTCATTGAGGCCTCGATCGGCGGTCCGCCCTGCAGGACTGTTCGGGCCCACAGAGCGCATATTGTCGAGATAGATCAACATCGCCGGATGCCGAGTGGCCGCCAGCAACATGTCCTTGAACTTGCCGGTCACATGAGGGCGGATCACCTCCCGCTCGAAGGCTCCAGCGAAGGCTTCCGTCTGGGGATTTGAGATGGAGACGGTAAAATGGTTCGACCAGAACCGCACCAACCGCTCATAAAAACCCTCAGGAGCCTCAATCTGATGGGCCAGGCGCATGGCAATTTCCACACGAAACATCGCCTTGGCCTGATCCTTGACCTCGTCTGAGATAGGCCGCCCCTCCCGCGGCAGCGAGCGCAGGAAATCGCCAGTTGGGGGAAAGGAGGCAAACCTGATCGCAGGCCTTGGAGGGCTCGATATCTGCTCTGACAGCCAGCCTCGCGGGTCAGCGGCAATGGCGGATAAGTCCCCGTTTCGAGCCCCGAGGCCAAATCTGTTGGCGGCAATGGCAGCGTTTGAAAGGCTCATGAAATACTCTTACGCTCAGGTGATTGCTCAATTACTCACTATAACGTATTCCATGCGCCGAATCCGTCGCCGACTCTGCAGCTAGGAGATCCTCGTGGGCACGACACCCGGAAAAAATGGCCTGACTTACGCTGATGCGGGCGTCGATATTGATGCGGGCAATGAACTTGTCCGCCGCATTGGCCCCATCGCCAAATCCACCGCTCGATCAGGCTCAGACGCCGGTCTGGGCGGTTTCGGTGGGTTATTTGATCTTAAAGCCGCAGGCTTTGAAGACCCGGTCTTGGTGGCTGCCAATGATGGCACCGGCACCAAGCTCAAGATTGCCATTGAGACCAATGATGTCTCCACCATCGGCATCGATCTGGTCGCTATGTGCGTAAATGATCTGATCGTTCAGGGCGCCGAGCCGCTTTTCTTTCTGGATTATTTCTCCACCGGGCACCTTGAAATAGAGCAAGCCACAAAGATCATCGAGGGTATTGCGGAGGGTTGCCGTCAGGCAGACTGCGCGCTGATCGGGGGCGAGACGGCTGAAATGCCTGGGCTTTATGCCAAGGGTGACTTTGATCTCGCAGGCTTTTCCGTAGGCGCTGCGGAACGCGGGACACTGTTGCCCACCAATAATATTGCAGCCGGGGACGCATTGATTGGGCTTCCTTCAAGCGGTGTTCATTCCAATGGCTTCTCGCTTGTCCGCAAAATTTTGGAAATCAACGGGCTGGATTGGTCCTCCCCTGCACCTTTCGAAGATGGCAAGACCCTTGGCGAGGCGTTCCTGACGCCCACAAAAATCTATGTGAAAGAACTGCTGCCTCTGCTGCAATCCGGTCTGGTCAAAGCATTGGCGCACATTACCGGCGGCGGCTTGCCCGAGAACCTGCCCCGCGTGCTGCCTGAGGGATTGGGCGCAAAAATTGACACCAGCACCTGGGACCGGCCACCAGTGTTTTCCTGGCTGCAAAAATCCGGCGGTATCGAGGAAGCCGAACTCCTACGCACCTTTAACTGCGGCATCGGCATGGTGCTGGTGGTCAGCCCTGAAGAAGCCACGCGCCTGGATTTGCCCGATGCTGTATGGATCGGTGAGATTACAGATAGCGGCACCGTGGAAATCGCATGAGCGGAAAAATGAAAATCGGCGCGCTCATCTCCGGCCGCGGCTCGAATCTGCCGACACTCTTTGAGGCCATGGAAAGCCCTGATTATCCAGCCGAAGTGGTGGTGGTTATTTCCAACCGGCCCGATGCGCCGGGACTGGATGTGGCCGCAAAGGCCGGCATTCCAACCGCAACTGTGGATCACAAGGCCTATGACAGTCGCGAGGCCTTTGAGGCTGACGTGCAAAAAGTGTTGGTGGAACATGGCGTGGAGCTGGTCATTACACCGGGCTTCATGCGCATACTGACAAACACCTTCGTTGAGCAATGGCCCCAGCGCATCGTCAATATCCACCCATCCTTATTGCCATCATTCCCAGGCCGCCATGTGCATGAACAGGCGCTGGCCGCTGGCGTGAAACTTTCCGGCTGCACCGTGCACTTTGCGGTTCCGGAAGTGGACGCCGGGCCCATCATAGGCCAGGCTGTGGTGCCCGTGCATGATGATGACACGCCGGAAGTTCTAGCCGCCCGCGTCATGCAGGCCGAACACAAACTCCTGCCGCACTGTTTAGCGCTGGTCGCAGAAGGCCGCGTTCACATCGAAGGCAATCGCACAATTGTCGAAGCAGCCCCCGGTGTGTTTGAAGAGATCAATCCGGCGCTTTAGGCGACATCGCCCCCTCACCCGACGCCCCAAAACAAGTTTGGCGCGCCACCCTCTCCCCAGGAGAGGGATTTTTGGCGCAGTTCGCATTCCCCCTCTCCCTCGGGAGAGAGTCGGGGCGAGGGGTGGATGGAGCAACACACAAAAAAGGCGGGCACCTCGCAGTACCCGCCTTCAAAACTCTTCAAATACCCAGGTCCCGGTAGGGACCCTCAGTCCGAGTTCGGACTAGCCAACGATCTCATCGTCGGAGAAAAAGAAGCCAATTTCGTCTTTGGCGGTCGCAGGACCGTCTGAACCATGAACGGAGTTGCGCTCGATGTTTTCAGCGAACTCAGCGCGGATGGTGCCGGCAGCGGCTTCTTCAGGGTTTGTGGCCCCCATCACTTCGCGGTTCTTGGCAATGGCGTTTTCGCCTTCAAGCACTTGGACCACCACAGGAGCGGAAGTCATGAACTTGACCAGATCGCCATAGAACGGACGTGTCGCATGAACGGCGTAAAAACCCTTCGCTTGTTCCTCGGTCATGTGGATGCGCTTGGAAGCGACGACGCGGAGGCCAGCTTCTTCCAGCTTGGCAATGACCTTGCCGGTGAGGTTCCGCGCCGTGGCGTCGGGTTTTACGATTGAAAAGGTGCGCTCTAAAGCCATGGTTGCCTCGTATCAGGTCTAATTGTTTGAAATCTCGCGCGGGGTATAGCGGCAGGCGTAGCCCAGCGCAAGCACCTGTGCTAGAGAGCCGCACGAATAGGGCCTCAAAACGCGCAAAAGACACGTCAGACCATGCTGCATATTAACGATATCACCTACCGGATCGGGGACCGGACGCTTCTTCAGAACGCCACCACTGCCATCAAAGCGGGGCATAAGGTGGGTTTTGTGGGGCGCAATGGCTCGGGCAAATCCACGCTTTTGCGCATGATCCAGAAGGAAATCGGCTCGGAGACGGGCTCCATCTCCATGCCCAAAAACGCCCGCATCGGCGCAGTGGCCCAGGAGGCCCCCGGGGGGACCATCAGCCTGATCGACACGGTTCTGGCTGCAGATACCGAACGCACGGAGCTGTTGGAACGGGCGGAGGTTGAAGAAGACCCCCTTGAGATTGCCGAGATCCAGACACGCCTGGCCGACATTGATGCCCATTCGGCCCCTGCCCGCGCAGCCATTATTCTGGCCGGTTTGGGGTTTTCCGAGGAAGACCAACAACGTCCCTGTTCGGAATTTTCCGGCGGCTGGCGCATGCGGGTGGCTCTCGCGGCGGTGCTGTTTGCTGAGCCTGATCTGTTGTTGCTTGATGAGCCCACCAACTATCTCGATCTGGAAGGCACCCTTTGGCTTGAGACTTATTTGCGCACCTATCCTTATACGGTGCTGCTGGTCAGTCACGACCGGGACCTTTTGAACAAAGTGGTGGATCACATTCTTCATCTGGAGAATGAAAAGCTGACTTTATACACTGGCGGCTATGACCGGTTTGAGGCCACGCGCCGGGCGCGGCTCGAGCTGCAAATGGCCATGATGAAAAAGCAGGAGGCCGAACGCCGCCACATTCAAAGCTTTGTGGATCGGTTTCGCTATAAAGCCTCCAAGGCGCGCCAGGCCCAAAGCCGGGTCAAGGCCCTGGAGAAAATGCAGCCCATCGCCGCAGTGATGGAAAGCAGCGTAAAGCAGTTCCATTTTCCTCAGCCGGACCGCCTGTCCCCGCCCATCATCAATATCGAAAATGCCAGCGTCGGCTATGAGGAAGGCAAACCCATCTTGCGCGATCTGGACATGCGCATTGATCAGGATGATTGCATCGCGCTGCTGGGCTCCAACGGGAACGGTAAATCCACATTCGCCAAACTGCTCTCTGATCGCCTGAAAGCCATGACCGGGCGCGTGCGTCGCTCCAAGACTTTGAAGATCGGATACTTTGCGCAGCACCAGCTCGATGAGCTGAACGAGAAGGCAACGCCGTATAATTACTACGAAGAGCTGTTGCCGGATTCTAGCGAAGCTCAACGGCGTGCGCGTCTGGGCGCCATTGGCTTTGGTAAGGAAAAGTCCGATACCAAAATCGAGAACCTCTCCGGCGGCGAAAAGGCACGATTGCTCATGGCGCTGGCCGTGTTCGACAAACCGCACATGCTCATCCTCGATGAGCCGACAAACCACCTGGACGTGGACAGCCGCGAGGCGCTGGTCCATGCGATCAATGATTATGAAGGGGCTGTGCTGCTGATCTCTCACGACCGGCACCTGATCGCCACCTCCGCTGACCGTCTGTGGCAAGTGGAGAATGGCACCGTCAGCACCTTTGATGGCGACATCGATGATTATCGTGACAAGCTGCTCGCCGCCCGCAGCGGCAACACAGGACGCAAGAAACGCGCCGACCGCGCTGCCACCAAAGCCGAGCTGCGAAAAGAAGCTGCCGCCAAACGCACGGATCTCATCCCGCTGAAAGAAGCGGCAGAAAAATGGGAAAATTCCGTAGAGAAACTAAATACGCAGTTGGAAAAGATCGATACGGCCCTCGCCGATGGTGTGCTCTACGCAGGATCCCCCCAACGGGCTGCCAAACTGAACAAACAGCGCGCGCAGGTGATGGGGCTGATCGCCAGCGCCGAAGAACGCTGGCTGGTGGCGTCAGAGGCGCTTGAGAAGGCACGGTCTACTTCGGGTTAGGTGTTGGGCTTTTCGGCATTGAGTTTGCGGTGGTATTCGGCTTGCTCACGGGCGTATTTATTTCTCTTCTTGAGAATGAGAATACTCCCCCCACCCAAGTAAACCGCGCCTGAACCAATAACTCTGATCTCCGATTCAGAACCGAATATCACGCTTGAAAATGTCGCAAAAATTATCATCGCTGCAACTCCGATGAGAGCGGAACCAAAAGCCAATGCCATGAAGCCCTCGGTTAATTGGTTTTTGAATGATGTAAACTCCTGTCGGTGGAATAGCTCCGTTTCTTCCTTTGGTGTGCGGTTAAAAATTCCCATTGCAGCTATCTCCCATTGCTATACTTGAGGTATGGGCGCGCACTTGCAATTTCAAGGCGAAAGCAAAACGTAGTGGCCGCTTTGCTCACCTCCCGCAACAATGAAACGTCATTCCGCGATTTATTCCACTACTGTCCGGTTTAGATTTGTAGACAGGTCGCATGGCTTGGATTCTACTGGTTTTGCAAGAAACTGGTTGAATCTAGACTCCGATTGGAGACCAAGCCATGCGGTATCAAGCTACGATCTTTGAGACCCTTTTGA
>JAJFIL010000165.1 GCA_021774965.1 Alphaproteobacteria bacterium | reverse complement strand
TATCATAAAAATCAACAGTCTATAGCTACTTGATAAAAGCCGTAGAATTTAATAAGGGTTGAAAAATGGGAATTTCCACCAACGATTTCAATTACATAAGCAAACTGGTTCTGGAAATGTCTGCAATCGTACTGGAACCGGGCAAGGAGTATCTGGTTGAATCGCGCATTCAACCTCTAGCGCAAAAAGAAGGGTTCGCCTCCATTGAAGAGCTTGTAAAAAAGATGCAGCTCAATCCTCGCAATGGCTTTTGCGCAAAAGTCGTAGAAGCGATGACGACCAATGAGACATCCTTTTTCCGGGATATTCATCCCTTTGAAACACTCAAAGGTTTTACTTTTCCCGATTTGATTGAAAAGCGAAAGGATACCAAGGAATTAAACATCTGGTGCGGCGCCAGTTCCAGTGGTCAGGAGCCGTACACGCTGGCAATTCTAATGAGAGAGAATTTTCCCGAACTCCAATCCTGGAAAATCAACTATATCGCCAGCGATATCTCCAATGAGATGCTGGACAGGTGCAGGAATGGGATTTACAGCCAACTCGAAGTCAACCGGGGCTTGCCAGCCACCATGATGGTCAAATATTTCGAAAGGCATGGAACGGAATGGCAGGTTAAAGAAGACATGCGCAAAATGATCGACTTTCGCATCACCAACCTTTCCGGGAATTGGCCGCTGATGCCGAAGCTGGATCTCGTCATGATGCGAAACGTTCTAATTTATTTTGATGTCGAAATGAAAAAAACCATCCTTGGTAAAGTAAAAAAACATTTAAAACCCGATGGATACCTGTTTCTTGGGGCGGCGGAAACGACCTTGAACCTGGATGAATCCTTCGAGCGTATGAATTACAAACAATCCGGATGTTACCGGATACGACAAGGATAAATAACATGCAATTTATAGAGAAAGAAATCTGCGAATATACGGAGACCATTTGGAATTCGATCCTCTCGTTGAAAGCCATACCCGATTCTAATGGGAATGGGAACTCAGAAAATGATTTTGCTCTGGCGGGGTGCGTTCATATCACCGGAGCCTGGGAGGGAACGGTGACCATCGATTTTCCTATGAGCCTGGCAGAACAGGTGGCGTCGATCATGTTTAATCTCAACAATAATGAGATAGACAAATCGCTGATCCAGGATGCTTTGGGGGAGTTGACTAATATGACAGGCGGAAATATTAAATCGCTGTTGCCAGAACCCTGTTACCTCTCCTTGCCCGCAGTCGCTTTTACGGAAAGCAACATGCGGGTTCCGGGAAGCGAGATGGTCACCAATGTGACTTTTAAATGCAGTGGGGAAAATTTCAGGGTGTCTCTCTTAAAAAAAGTCGATAAGGATACGAAAAGTTAAAAAAATTCCAGAACGTATTTTTCTCCAGAAATGCCTCTGGCTATTTCTTTTATTAACCGGGTTTAACCTGTTTCTCAGAGGCCATCATGCAGTTTTTTGAAAACGAGATCAAAGAATATGCCGAATTTGCCTGGTCTACTTTAAATTTTAAAATTACACCCTGTTCCTGGCAATCCGGTGAAAGTTCAGAAAATCTGGTAACAGCCAATATTCAGATCAGCGGGGAGTGGCAAGGTGTCGTGGCGCTGACAATGGAACACGGTCTCGCGCAACAATTGGCAATCAGTATGTTCTCTCGTGAAAAGGAACAATTAACTGATGAAGACATCAATGATTCGGCCTCAGAGTTAATGAATATCATTGGCGGCAACCTGAAATCCATGCTTCCCCAGCCCAATCAGCTAGGGTTGCCCATTGTTGACTTAAAAGGAACCCACCTCGGTTTTCCATTCACGAAGCAACTATCTCAAGTCGCTTTCGACTGCATGGGGAAAAAGTTCAGCATCGCGATTCATCAAGTTGCAGAGAAAAATCCAGAACCAGCCATCCGCAGTGAATAGCGAACCAATCTCTTGGCACCAGTGCACCGCTGATCCACTATTTACACACTATGGGTTGGCTGACTGAACCCTGCTTTACCTCTTCGGGGCATGAAGGCCGAGGAAGGAATACCACATACCCCTTCGGGGCATGAAGGCAAGTGTGGAATATCACACCTGCCGAATAGAGAAAGTGTTTTTTACTTAGAGCGGGATAAGGTAGAACGCGGGCATCGTCGCCCTCCCCAAACTCAAGCGGTTGACGAGACTGCTACTTCCTGGCTGGAATGCTTATCGAAAAATAAGCCTGACTATTGCAATAACTTCAGGTCCGGCGTTTTAGACCCAAATGACTGTGGATTTCTTCCTCAACAACATCATGAACCGTATGAGAATTGTGCATGAGAAGGTTTTGTAAATATTCGTAACTGTCCAGATCAATCTCCGTAAACTCAATTGCCATCCCGGACTCTATAGATCGCTTCACCTTACCCTTCACATCAATAGTGATTCCAAGATCCCCATTTCCGAGAAAAATAGCTACTGCACATTCAGTATCCACCGGCAACGTTTGATCGGCTATCAGGGAGACTCCCTTCATACTCAAATCAACGGTCTTTGTCGCATTAAAAGAAATTTCACCAGTTTTTACCTCAACTCTGACATTTATAGGAATTCGGGTAAATTCCCGTAAATTCTGCTCACCCTTCTTATCCATGATGTCCCTTTCTATTCGTATTGATCCTCTATAGTATAAGAGATATTCGAAATAATTAAAAGCCTCAAACATGAATTTTTTTCAATAAATTGTTGATTTCATTCTAGTTTCATTGATATCCCCATACCAAAATCAGCCCTTCGCAGGTTTTTTCCTTTAATATCTTCCATCACCTTGACAACAAGAGTTCCCCGTCTTATCTAGTAACCAGGCATCATGCACACCAAATCGATAATACGTTGAAAAATAACAACTTAATATATTGAAAGGACTTGGACTCATGGGAAAAATCATAGGTATTGACTTAGGGACCACCAATTCGGTGGTAGCCGTCATGGAAGGCAACGAACCGAAAGTAATCCTCAACGAAGAAGGAAGCCGGACCACGCCTTCCGTCGTTGGATTCACCAAGGAAGGTGAAATTCTCGTGGGTCAGGTTGCCAAGCGTCAAGCCATTGCCAATCCAACCAACACAGTATTTTCAGTCAAGCGTTTCATGGGCCGTTCCCACGACGAAGTTTCCGAAGAAATGAAAATGGTCCCCTACAATGTGGTTAAAGGTACCAAAAACGATGTTCTCATTGATGTTGGAGGGAAAAAATACACGCCCCCGGAAATTTCCGCGATGATCCTGCAAAAGCTAAAAAAGTCTGCGGAGGCTTATCTCGGGGAGACTGTGACGGAAGCCGTCATCACCGTTCCCGCTTACTTCAATGACACTCAAAGGCAAGCGACTAAGGACGCGGGAAAAATCGCCGGTCTCGAAGTAAAAAGAATCATCAACGAGCCGACGGCCTCTGCCCTCGCCTATGGTTTGGATAAAGAAAAAGATCATATGATCGCCGTTTATGATTTTGGCGGCGGCACATTCGATATTTCCATTCTGGAAGTTGGGGACAATGTGGTCGAGGTGAAATCCACCAACGGAGACACCCATCTCGGCGGCGACAATCTCGACCAGAAGGTCATCGACTGGCTGGTGGCGGAGTTTAAAA
>JAJFIL010000164.1 GCA_021774965.1 Alphaproteobacteria bacterium | reverse complement strand
ATCGATTTCCGGAGGGAGTTGACGTTCACCATCAAATGACCCCACGAAAGGGAAATTGTAAGCGGCTGCACCAGTACCAGCATCGATCTCATACCCAAGCAGTCTGAGGATCCCAACATTGGTTCCGCCAGGAGCAAACCCCGGCACAAGTATCGGCTCGGCGTCATCATTTCTTGCGTTGTGGAGTTCAACGGTAACAATTGTTGGATGCCCTAACCTAAAAGCCGTGTCATAGAATTCTTGCTCTTCGGTAGTTGGATACCTAACAACGAACTCAATTGGATCGTCTTCCATCCATCCTTTGGTTGCCAATTCCTCACCACGCAATTCCCACGCCCGCGGATACTCCGTTTCCAATCTTCGCGAGTATTCGGCCTCGTTGGTCATTATTGAACATTCCGCAAGAACGCCCTCCGCAAGTGGTGAGCTGACGCGCCGACCCTCTGAATCGCAGGCACTCAATACCAAAATCAAGACCAGGCCAGCTAGTATTCTCCTAATCATCCCCATACACCTCGCCCAGGCTCGCGCCGATGCGTTCATTCTGGATTTCCGTCGAGCCGTCCGTGTAGCAAGCCAGCTTGGCGCAGGCGAGATGACGGCCGAGAGGGATGTCGTTTCTCATGCCTCTTGCGCCCATGGCCTGAATGCAATCCGCAATGGCTTGGATACCCATGTCCCCTGCAAATTTCTTGGCATGAGATGCAGCCAGCATGGCATCTTGCCCCTCTGAGATCAGCGATGCTGCCCGATAGGTCAGAAGACGCGAAGCCTCCAGTTTGTTGGCGACGTCGACCAATGACCATTTGAGCCCTTGGTTTTCCAAGAGAGACTTGCCAAAAGCCTGGCGCGTTCCCCCATAAGTAACGGCATGGCGGAGCGAAGAATGAACCATGGCGTTGATCATGCCAGCCACATAGGTGCGCGCATTGTTGACGCTTGCCATGGCGGTCTTGAACGCCTCTCCCGGCAGCGCCACCACATCCTCGTCGGGCACAAACATATCGTTCAGTTTGAACCCGCCCGTCCCGATGGCGTGCCCGGCCAGCAAGTCAAGCGGCGGTGTGGGCTCAAATCCATCTTGCCGCCCGTCCACCAAAAACGAGCCAATGCCGCGCCAACGCTTTTCGGGATCAGTTTGCGCATAAACCAAAAAGACATCGCCTTCGGCTGCGTTGGTGATCCATGCTTTCTCTCCACTAAGAACCCAGCCGCCTTTAACTTGGCGCGCAGATGTGGTGATGCCGGAGAAATCAGATCCCGCGCCGGGCTCTGACAATGCCGACCCGCCAAGTCTCTCCGTAGATTGAAGATCGGCGAGGAAACGTTCTTTCTGGGACGGAGTTCCATCGGTGGCAATGCGGCTTGCAATGCCTTGGGTGTTGGTGAGGGAAAAGGCAAAGCCCATGTCCTCTTCCGATAGAGCTTCAAGCACCAGCAATTTCGCAGCAAAGGAAATGGGCATTTTGCCGGGCTTGGGCGCATCAAGATAGGTCAACCCAATCTTTGCGGCTTCCTTCAGCGCCTCGCGCGGCATCTTGCGCGATGCCTCCCATACCGCCGCGCGGGGACGGATGTAATCTTTCGCGAAAGACTTCGCAGTATCGATCAGTGCGATTTCATCCGCTGACAGATCAAATTCAGTGATCATTTGCCGCTTCCCGCGTCACCCGGCTGGCATAGTCCTCCGGCACGGCGCCCAAAGGATCCTGATGGATCAAGACCTCCGCACTGGGGAACAGGTTCATCAAAGCCAGTTCCACCTCGTCGGCAACATCATGGGCCCGGCGCAGGTTCAGCTCAGGGTCCAGCTCCAGATGTATCTGGATGAAATAGTCATTGCCGGCTGAACGGGTTTTCATATCGTGCAAGGCCAGCACGTCCTTGTGCTTGAAGACCTCACCTACGATCTGGTCCCGCACCTCGTCGGGCAGTTCGCGGTCCATAAGTTGGTCATAGGATTGGCGGACGATCTGAAATGCCGCATATCCCACAACCGCACCCACGAAAATGCCAAACACCGGATCAGCCCACCACAGGCCAAAGGCACTGCTCAGCACCAGTGCCGCGATAACGCCGAGGTTCATCAACAGGTCGCTTCGGTAGTGAAGAGAATCTGCCTTGATGGCGAGGGACCCCGTCTGGCGCACCACATACATCTGAAAGCCCACCAGCACCAATGTCAGCGCAATGGAAATGACAATGACAACAATGCCAATGTTTGAGTGAGTAATTTCTACGGGGCGGAAAAACCTTCCGACACTTTCAACAAGTAGAAAGAGCGCGGAACCGATGATCAACGCACCCTGCCCCAACCCGGCAATGGCTTCGGCCTTGCCGTGACCAAAACGATGTTCCTTGTCAGCGGGGGTCAGCGCATGGGCAACAGCTACCAGATTGATCACGGAGGCAATCGTATCCAGAGAGCTGTCCACCAGAGAGCCCAGCATGGCCACGGAATCCGTCAAGAACCATGCCCCAAGCTTCATGCCGATCATCAACAGGGCAAAAGTCACCGCCATGTAGGTGGCAGCCCTCATCAAAAAAGGGCGATTGATCTCGGGGCTGGAATTGGGGGCGGCTTCGCTCATGACTTTGCAGTACTAGGGGTATAGCCGCTCGGTCAACCATTGATCGACTGGGGTCTTGCGCTGGAACATGCGCCGGTCATGAAGGCGGAACTCCCGATTGATCCAGAACTCAATGGAAAGCGGGCTCAGGCGGAAACCGGACCAATGGTCCGGGCGCGGCACATCTTGGCCTTCGTATTTCTTGTCCAGCTCCATGACTGCTTCGATGAGCGAATCGCGGCTCTCCATTTCCGTGGATTGATGAGACGCCCAGGCGCCCAACTGACTTCCGCGCGGACGTGTTGCAAAATAGGCATCAGCTTCTTTGTTCGAGACCAGCTCGATATCGCCTCTGACGCGTACTTGCCGACGTAAACTCTTCCAGTGAAAACACAAGGCACCGCGGTGGGAAGCTTCCAGTTCTGTGCCCTTCGCACTTTTCAGATTGGTGTAGAAAACAAATCCATCCACATCCACATCCTTCAGTAACAGCACGCGAACATTGGGTAACCCGGAGTTATCCACAGTTGCCACTGACATGGCATTTGCATCATTGGGTTCTGTGGCTTCGGCTTCCTTGAGCCATGATTTGAAAAGCGCAACGGGGTCGGAGGCCTCGAATGTCTCAGTCGCCACGTCTTCTTCGGATCTCATTTGTTACTCCCGTCACTGGTTCGAGATTTTTGCCCTTTGAGCCTTGGGTCAGAAGCCCGACTCCGGTATAGGTTAACTATATCGCATTGGCCCTGTCATTGACATAGACCGGGTCATCCTGTGTCCCCCCGCACGGAGTAATCTGTCATGCCTTGTTCCCCCGCGTCTATTTCCCAAACGACTAGTTCCTCGGCGTCTGGCCGTAATGTATTCGGCTCTCTGCTTTCCGCTATTGTTGCGCTCATTCTGCTTGCTGTACCAGCCTTTGCTCAAGTCGACATTGGCGAAGACGATATGGATTTTGGCCCCAGAACGTCAGCCGAACAGGCTCGGTTGTTTGATGTGGGCGTGGCAGCTTATGACGAGGGGAACTACGCTTCGGCTTTTGAAATCTGGTTGCCGTTGGCCCAGTCCGGGAACATGTCTGCTCAGCGCAACGTGGCCCACCAGCTTCGCCGGGGGCTTGGGGTTGAGCAGGATCATGAGCGGGCGGTTTATTTCTATCGTCGCGCCTCTGAAAGCGGGCTTGTGGGAGCGATGGTGAACCTTGCCGCCATGTTGCGCGCAGGTCAGGGGGTTGAAGGCCCACAATATCAGGAAGCTGGACGTTGGCTCTATATCGCCGCTCGTGCGGGTGATCCGCGTGCACAATATGTGTTGGGCATCATGGCCGCTCGGGGCCAGGGCATGGAAGCAAATCGCGAACTGGCCATTGAGCTGTTCCGTCTCTCCGCCGAACAAGGCCTTCGGGAAGCTCGTGAACGTCTTGCCGAAGCAGGTCTGGAGCCCGATAGTATTGGGGATGCTCCCGAACGCTCTGCAAGCGAAGTCCCTTCAGAGTTGCTGCCCTTGCCGGATTACGCCCCGCGCACGGCTGCGGAGCCTGTCGAACAACCACAATTGCGCAGCGCTAGATCAGAACCCGCTGCTGCCCAGCCTGTTGTAGCAGCAGCTGCACCTGTAGCGACCCAACCTCGCGCTGAGACGCGCCCCGTACCGGTGGTAACCCAGGCCGCCGTTCAGCCCCGTGCAGAACCTCAGCCGCAATCTCAGCCCCAATCCCTGCCTCAGGCTCAACCAAGAGCTCAAGCTATCCCAAGTGTTCAGTCGGTTTCGGTCCAGCCCACGCCTACTGCGCCGGTCCGCCGGGCCCAGCCTACGGTGCGCAGCACATCTGACCTTCAGGTCCTGCCCCCTGCCCCTTCTCCTCATCGGGCCGAACCAGAACCTGAGGAAGAGGCAGAACCCACAGCACTTAACAGGCTTTTGGGCGGCACCCGCTAGCATTTACCAAATCCTTGGAGGGTGGGATTATGCTCCCCTCCAGTGGCCAGCCAAGGCCGCTTAGAAGGAACCGAGATGCGCGATCCATACGAAGTTCTCGGCGTTGCGCGCAGCGCTGGAGATAGTGAAATCAAGGCCGCTTTCCGCGAGCTTGCCAAGCGCTATCATCCGGATACATCGGACGGGGACGCCAAATCCGAAGAACGATTTCGCGGCATCAATGGCGCCTATAGCATCCTAAAGGATAAATCCACGCGGGCGGCCTACGACCGTGGCGACATTGATGCTTCCGGTGCACCGACCCGCAGGTCCTATCGCGGACGATCCCCCTATGAAGGAGCATCTGCGCCCCAGGGAGCACAGCCCGGTGCGGAGCATTTCAAATTCGCTTTTGGCGGTGAGGACAATTTTCGCCCACAGGAGTTTTTCTCTGATCTGTTCGGGTCCAAAGGACCCCAAGCAAGACAACCGAGAAGCACGAAGAAGCGCGGCGCAGACATCAACTACAAACTCAAAGTCTCGTTCCTTGAGGCCATCAAGGGCGGCAAGCGCCGAGTGCGCCTTCCCAATGGGGCCAAGCTGGACGTGAAAGTTCCGGCAGGCGTTGCTGATGCCCAGCAGATACGCCTTAAAGGTCAGGGCGAGGCTGGCACGGGCGGTGCGGGCAGCGGCGATGTACGCATCACAATCTCGGTGGAACCGCATGAAGCCTTCACTCGCGATGGCGACAATATTCGCCTTACCCTGCCCCTCACCGTGGATGAAGCCATCAAAGGTGCCAAGATCTCCGTGCCCACCGTTTGGGGCTCTGTGACAATGAGTATTCCCCCAGGCTCCAATAGTGGTGGCGTTCTGCGCCTGCGCGGCAAAGGATCGCCTAAATCAGGAGATGCACGCGGGGATCAACTGGTCACTCTGTCGGTGGTTTTGCCCTCAAAAGATGCTGATTTCGACAAGCTGGTCAGCAAATGGGCGAACAAAAACAGCTACGATGTGCGTGATCACCTCAAGGGGCTCTAGCTCGTGTGATTTGACGCCTTGCCCGCAATGAGTAAAGTCACCTCAAATTTGGCTGTAAACATACGAAAATCGGAGAAATCATGAGCGATCACGCAGGTCTTCTGGCTGGCAAGAAGGGCCTTATTATGGGCCTTGCCAATGAGAAATCTATTGCCTGGGGCGTCGCCCAAGCCTGTGCTGATCAGGGGGCCGAGCTGGCATTCACCTACCTTGGTGACGCCTTCAAGAAGCGCGTAGTACCTCTCGCCGAGCGTTTGGGCAGCAAAGTCGTCTTGCCGTGCGATGTGAGCGATGAAGCCAGCATGGACACCTGTTTCGCCAACCTCAAGGAACAATGGGGCGAGCTGGATTTTCTGGTCCACGCCATTGGCTTTTCCGACAAGGACCAGCTCAAGGGTCGTTATATCGACACCACGGTTGAAAACTTCCAAATGACCATGAACATCTCGGTCTATTCCTTCACCGCAGTGGCTCAACGCGCGGAGAAACTGATGAAGCCGGGCGGCTCTCTTCTCACCATGACTTACTTCGGTGCAGAGCGGGTCATGCCCCACTATAATGTTATGGGCGTTGCCAAGGCTGGCCTCGAAGCTTCCGTGCGCTATCTCGCCGAGGATCTGGGCAAGGACGGTATTCGCGTGAACGGCATATCCGCCGGGCCCATCAAGACGTTGGCCGCATCGGGCATTGGCGATTTCCGCTATATCCTGAAGTGGAACGAATATAACTCACCGCTCCGCCGCACTGTGTCCATCGATGAAGTGGGCAAGTCCTCAGTCTATCTGCTGAGCGATCTTAGCAGCGCGGTAACCGGCGAAATCCATCACGTGGATTCAGGCTATAATATTGTCGGCATGAAAGCCGTTGATGCGCCTGATATTTCCACTGTCTAAAGAAAGCATGGCCGAAACATATGTCTCATAACAGCTTCGGCCATCTCTTCCGTGTGACCACCTGGGGCGAAAGCCATGGGCCAGCCATTGGCTGCGTCGTCGATGGCTGCCCTCCGGGCATCCCGCTAACCGAAGCGGACATCCAGCCTTGGCTGGACAAGCGCCGCCCGGGCCAATCCAAGTTTACCACCCAGAGACAGGAAGCGGACCAGGTGCGCATCCTCTCTGGCGTCTTTGAAGACGAAGAGACGGGCGGCCAGGTCACAACCGGCACGCCCATCGCGCTGCAGATCGAAAACATCGACCAGCGCTCCAAGGACTATTCCGACATCAAGGACAAATTCCGCCCCGGCCATGCGGATTACACCTATTGGCAAAAATACGGCGTGCGGGATTATCGCGGGGGCGGAAGGTCCTCAGCACGGGAAACTGCTTGCCGGGTTGCCGCAGGAGCCGTCGCGCGCAAGGTGCTGAACCATTTGATCCCCGGCGGCGTGGCCGTGCGCGGCGCTTTGGTGCAAGTGGGCAATGAGCATATTGATCGCGCCAAATGGAATTGGGCAGAGCTTGAGAACAATCCTTTCTTCTGTCCTGATGCCGATGCGGCCAAGGCATGGGAGCCTTATATCGATGGTATCCGTAAAGCAGGGTCTTCCATCGGGGCTGTGATCGAAGTCATCGCGGAAGGTGTGCCTGCCGGTCTTGGTGCGCCCATCTATGGCAAGCTGGATTCTGATATTGCTGGCGCGCTGATGACCATCAACGCCGCCAAGGGCGTCGAGATTGGTGCAGGCTTTGGCGCTGCCGCCCTCACGGGTGAAGACAATGCGGACGAAATGATCCGTGCCGGGAATAAAATAAATTTCACCGCCAATCATGCGGGCGGCATCTTGGGAGGCATCTCCTCAGGTCAGCCCATCGTGGCGCGCTTTGCCGTCAAGCCCACCTCCTCCATCCTCACCCCGCGAAAGACGGTGACCAAAGATGGCGCTGAAACAGACATTACGACGAAGGGTCGCCATGACCCGTGTGTGGGCATTCGCGCGGTTCCCATTGGCGAGGCCATGGTGGCTTGCGTGCTGGCGGACCACGCCTTGCGCCATTTGGGCCAGGGTTTGAAGTTTGATCAGTGAATCTATTTCATACGCTGCTTCCATCATGCGGTTTGCGGGCATTATCGCGGCGGCGGGAATTAGCGGGCTTGCAGCAATATGGATGATCCGATTAATTGAAGTTGATACAACAAGAACATTGGGATTGTTTCTTATTGCAGTAGTGTTTTTTGCACTGTTTATACCAACTTGCCGACTGCTGGTTCGGCTCTATGATAAGAGCTCGAAGTCCTAGACTTCCCTAAAGCTCTCCAAGTTGTGATCCGCAAACATTATTTTTGGGCATAGTCTCTTGTGAGATTTGCATGGAAGGGAAAGTCATGCTCAAGAACATATTTATTGGCATACTGATGACTATCACAACTATAGTGGGCGCTATGGCACAGGAAGCAACAGTGGAAACCTTGATGGAAGCAGATCGTGCCTTTAGCGAAATGGCGCAGGACGGCGAAGTGCGCAATGCCTTTCTGGCCTACATGGCCGACAATGCGGTCATGCTAAACGGCGGCCAACAAATCCTTGATGGTCCAGGCGCGTCGGCGGAAAGTGTTGGCGGCTGGCCCGACGGCATCAATCTTCGATGGGAACCCGTCAGCGGCATGATTTCCGCATCTCAGGACTTGGGTTTTACTTACGGTACATATGTTTCGACCCAAGAAGACGAGGCAGGCAACACCGTCGAGAGCCATGGGAAATACGTGACCATATGGCAGCGCCAGGAAGATGACACCTGGAAGTGGGTGCTTGATGGCGGCAACCCAAGCCCCGGGTCAGAAGACGCAGACTAGGGTTTTTCAAAAACCGTCACGGTTGAAAGAAATGCGGGGGTGGAGCTGACAAGTTCCGCCCCTTGCTCACTAAAAAGTGCGCCCAGGTCTTCTTTCAAATAGCTGCCGTAGTAAGGCTCATGAAAGCCTTCGGGGAAATAGTCCAGCAAGCCATCCCATCCTTCCGTGTCTCCATATTGAAGAGAATCCACAAAGATCAACCGGCCACCTGACTTCAGCACACGGATCATTTCCTTTGCCACGATGGGACGGATCTTGGGCGGCAACTCATGGAACAGATAGATGCAGGTCAACACATCAAAGCTGTTGTCATCAAACGGCATAACCTCGGCATTTGCGTGGGTCAGATCCGTATCCCACCACCGATGCAAACGGCGACGTGCTTCACTCAAATAATCAGGTGAAAGATCCAACCCAGTGACGGGAAGTCGCGGATAGTTATCCTTGACGGTACGCAGAAAACTCCCCGTCCCACACGCCACATCGAGCAGTTTTGTTGCCCGTTGATCGCGAGGGGCCATCATCTCGGCCAAAGGCACAAGCGCTTGCCTGCGCATGGCGTCTGCTGAGCCTGCGAAAAGAACCTCGACCTGGAAGTCATAGAGCTTGGCACTTTTCTCTGAGAGCCAGCCATCGGTCTGATAGTGAAAGTTTTGCAGGTAATAGCGCGGATACTGCCCTTGCCGATCTGAGGTGTTGACCTCCGAATGGCCCCGCTCGGCTCGGCGCTTGTCATGGGCGGGCACGTCCGCAAAAAACCGGCGACTGCCCCGCAAGGCTCGGCCAAGGTTTGGCAATCCCGCTTGCGGCAGATCATAAAGCCCGGCCTTGGCATTGGCGAGATCACGGGCAAAGAGATCTCTTAGTCCGGCAGCAATGGCATCGCGTTTGGGAACAGGCTTGTCGCTTCGGAAGGGAACTTCGCCTTCTCGATTGAGAGGGCCGGAAAATCTACGGGCCGCGAGGAAGTGGCTCATGAACCAGGCAACGCGAGCGCCCTGGCTTGCGGTGTAAGCGGCTTCTTCAAATCTTGAAACCATCGAACGTCTACCTTGCTAGGCGCGAATTGCAGCTTCCCCTGCTTCGGTCATCGACAAGGCCTTGGCCGCAATCTTTTCAGCGCTCATCCCCGCTCTATCATACATGACTGCAGGTGCCGCGTGATTGATGAACTCATCCGGCAAATGCACGCTCGCTACTTTCACGCGCCCGTCCAGCAGGCCATCTGCAGCCATGAATTCCAGCACGTGCGAGCTGAATCCGCCAATAGAACCTTCCTCAATCAGGATCAGTGCTTCATGGTGATTGGCCAACTGACGGATCAGGTCATGATCCAGCGGCTTGGCAAAGCGCGCATCGGCAAGGGTTATGTTCATGCCAAAACGGGCGGCCAGATCATCGGCAGCCTTTTCGCATTCCCCCAAGCGCGCGCCAAGGTTCAGGATTGCGGCGCGATTCCCTTCGCGAATCATCCGGCCTTTGCCGATCTCTAGCACGCTGCCAATCTCAGGCATCTTGAGCCCACGGCCCTCGCCCCGTGGGTAGCGGAACGCGGACGGCCCATCATCGATAGTTGCCGAAGTGGCCACCATGTTCATGAGCTCAACTTCATCAGCCGCCGCCATGACGACAAAGCCCGGCAGGGATGCAAGATAGGTAATGTCAAAAGATCCCGCGTGGGTTGGCCCATCAGCCCCGACCAGTCCGGCCCTATCAATGGCAAAGCGCACTGGCAGTTTCTGGATCGCCACATCATGGACCACTTGATCATAGGCACGCTGCAGAAACGTTGAATAGATTGCCGCAAACGGCTTCATGCCTTCGCTTGCCAGGCCCGCTGCGAACGTCACGCCATGCTGTTCAGCGATACCCACATCAAAGAAACGGTCCGGGAATTTCTTGGCAAACAAATCAAGTCCCGTGCCGTCCGGCATGGCAGCAGTTATGGCGACAATCTTGTCATCCTTTTCCGCCTGTTTGCAAAGTTCTTGCGCAAAGACCTTTGTGTAGGATGGAGCTTTGGGCGTGCTCTTTTGTTGCTCGCCCGTTGCTACATTAAATTTGGATACTCCGTGGTACTTATCGCTGGAGGCTTCGGCGGGGGCGTAGCCTTTTCCCTTTTGTGTGATGACATGGACAAGAATCGGCCCAAGGTCGGCATCTCGTGCATTCTTCAGCACAGGAACTAAATGGTCAAGATTGTGGCCATCGATAGGGCCCACATAGTGAAAGCCCATTTCCTCAAACAATGTGCCTTCCGGTGCAGCCATGCCCCGGACATACTCTTCTGCCCGGCCCACGGCATCATGCAAGCTCTTTGACACGGCACCTGTGACTTGTTTCGCGACATGACGAACACTTTGATAGGCTCCACCAGACCAAAGACGCGAAAAATAAGCGCTCATGGCGCCGACAGGCGGTGCGATAGACATGTCATTGTCGTTCAGAATAACGATCAGCTTGTTCTTGAGCGCACCGGCATTGTTCATGGCCTCATAAGCCATGCCTGCGCTCATGGCCCCGTCACCGATAACCGCAATAACGTTGTTGTCGCCATGCTGAAGGTCCCGCGCCACGGCCATGCCCAGACCTGCGGAAATAGACGTCGAGGAATGCGCGGCACCAAACGGGTCATACTCGCTCTCGCTGCGCTTGGTGAAACCGGAAAGCCCACCTTCCTGGCGCAAAGTGCGGATGCGATCACGGCGACCGGTGAGGATCTTATGTGGATAGCATTGATGACCCACGTCCCAGATCAAACGATCATCTGGTGTGTTGAACACATTGTGGATCGCCACGGTGAGCTCAACTACGCCGAGGCCCGCGCCCAGGTGCCCGCCGGTGACTGAGACCGCATCGATTGTTTCCGTCCGCAACTCATCGGCAAGTTGGCGCAATTGTTCTTTTGGAACGGCGCGCACGTCTTCTGGGGTATCAATCGTATCCAGAAGCGGCGTCTTGCCCAGATGGGGGACGTTTACTGTGTCGGTCAAAAGTCTCTTCCCCGCGTAAAATTTGGCCACACTTCAAACGTGGTACTGGCCAGTTCCGCCTAGCTTTGGCGGTTCGTGATGAATTCGGTGAGGGCCCGCAGAAGGTCCGCCTTTTCATCGAACAAATCAAGGTGGCGCGCTGCCTGTCCCGATAAAAGCTCTGCCTGGGCCCGAGCGCGCTCCGCCCCCATAATATCCACGAATGTGGCCTTTCCTCGACCGGCGTCCTTACCCACAGCCTTACCCGCCTCCTCCGCATCGCCTTCCACGTCCAGAAGGTCATCGGTCATCTGAAAAGCCAGCCCCAAATCGTGAGCATAGCCCTCCAGAGCATGGCGCGCTTCCTTGCTCGCGCGGCCCACAATTGCGCCGGTTTCGCAGGCAAAAGCGATCAATTCGCCGGTTTTCAGGCGCTGCAGGCGTGTGACGGTGCCAATGTCGGGGGACTGATTTTCCGTGGCGAGATCGATCATCTGCCCCGCTACCATGCCCCGTGCCCCAATGGCCTTAGCCAGGCGCGCCACCAGCTTGCAGCGCACATAAGGGTCTGGATGAGTTTCATCGTCACTGAGTATTTCAAAAGCCAGGGTCAGCAAGGCGTCTCCGGTAAGGATCGCCGTGGCTTCATCATATTTCTTGTGAACCGTGGGTTTTCCCCGGCGCAGGTCATCATCATCCATGGCAGGCAGATCATCATGGACCAGGGAATAGACGTGCACGCATTCAACGGCTGCAGCCACCCGCACCATGGTCTCATCATCCACACCAAATAAACGACCCGACTGAAGCGTCAGAAAGGGGCGTAAGCGTTTGCCCCCGCCCATGGCAGCATAGCGCATGGCTTCAAGAACCTGTGCCTCCGGCCCATTGGCATCGGGCAGCAGATCGTCCAATGCCTCTTCAACCTTGTCGGCGGCATCCTTTAGCGCGAGCGAGAGTTCCGTCCCCATGGCTCTAGCTCACTTCCGCTGGTTCAGTGCCAACGGTGCCATCTGGGGCCACCACGATTTTATCGATGCGGGATTGCGCATCTTTGAGCTTTGCCTCGCAGTGAGCTTTGAGGTGGGTGCCGCGCTCATAGATCTCTATGGATTTTTCCAGCTCGACCTTGCCCTGCTCCAGCTGGCCAACGATTTTCTCCAACTCCCGAAGCGCATCCTCGAAGCTGAGTTTGGCAATATCGGTTGGAATTTTTGAAGTCTTGGGCATGAGAATCTCCGAAAAACGCAAGGTGGTGCCGGACACTAGCGCGGTGGCAGATACTTGCGCCAGCCCCAATACGCATCACCCCCATTGTGGGCAATTCGCCACCCGCGGCGTTTGAGGCGTCGGCCCACCATCCTGTTGAACCAGCCATGGGCGCACACCAGCACATCACCAATTTCTGCCGCCTCAATCACGCGGTCTGCAGCCAGCTCAGCCCGGGCTTCCACCTCGCGGCGGCTCTCAAAATCTCCCGTAAAGCCCAGCCACCAATAAAAGCGACCCGTGACCCACCAGAAGTCCACCGGCATGACAATTGGCATGGGCGGTGCGGGCAAGGGGGCTTCGAGGAATAGTTCGCTTACTTCCACAGGGCAATCGCCACAGACCGCCCTTGCAGTTTCGCGGGCCCGGGCAATGGGACTGCTCATCAACACATTGGAGTTCTGTGCTTCCTGCCGCAGGTTGTCGGGCGCTGTGGATGTCGGATCAAGGCCTTGGGTCTCATAGGAGTGCCACCACTCGTTAAAGCCCTTCCAGTCCATCCAGCCCTGGCGCCGGACCACGGGCCGCCCGTGACGCGCCAGGGATATTGCCCCCAGCTTGTCTGGCCTATCGTCCCCGCTCATGCCTGACCTCCCGAAAATGAGGGCCAGTGTCTAGGCAAGCTAAAGGCGAGGGTCAACTGGTAGCCGCACTTGACGGCTCTAATGCCCCTAAGGTGTCTGCAGAACATCACAACCAACGGCGACGCCCCTTGAGATAGCGCTTCTCGAACTTTTCATTGCTCATGGTGAGGTAGATAAATCCTTCAATCACCCCCAGGCCAGCGGTGGCAAGCAGGGGCGAGAAAAGCAGTATCCAGGAAAAAAGCGCGGCAAAGAGCACAATTGCCCCGATGCCATTATAGCCCATATAGAATTTATGCATCCCTAGAGCACCCCCGAAAATGGCGAGAAAAGCCGCCATTTTTCGTGATTTAAGCGCTCTTGGCGCTCCCTTGATCCTGATGCGGTAGGCGAATTGGTCCTCTGGATCGCAGACAAAGCTGACTTTTTGGCCCACCGCCAGCCCTTTTGAGACCAAGACGTCCTCCAGCCTGAAACCCATATTCACGCCTGTTTCGGGCGCAACAAGCCCCACTCGGCGACCCGCATCGTAGCTGAGGATTGTACCAATCATGTGGTCATTATTCGGCATATGGTCCCATTTAACCCAATTGACCCGACTATTGGTCATTTAGGGTGCATGGTCCCTTATGAGAAGGCCTCAGGTCAACTTGTGGCCTGATACCAGTTGATCCCCGCTTCGTCGGTGGTCCTGCTGGCCAGTCCACGGGATATGAGACAATTGAGATGGGCGATGCTCTCGCCTGTCGCCATGCCCATAAGATCTTCACCAATCGCCCGCTTATAGAGAGCCCCAAAGACATCAATGGAGCGCTTGGGCGTGGCCAATGACTTCAGCAGATTGTTCAGATTGCGCTCATGCCCATTGATGAGTTGATCAAGCCGTGCATGAAGACCATGAAAACAGCGCTGGTGGGACGGACAGACCAGAACGCTGTCCGGCACAATTTCTGCGATCTTCTTGCAGCTATCAATCCAGTCCGTCAGGGGGTCCCCATCAGGCTCCGTTGGATGAACAGATACATTGGAGGAAATGCGCGGCAGAACCTGATCGCCAGAGATGAAAAGATCCAACTCCTCGCACCACAGGCATACATGTTCTGGGGCATGGCCCGATCCCATAACAACGCGCCAATCGTGGTTGCCGATGGTGATGACGTCCTCGTCCTTGATACGGCGATAGGAATCCGGCATGCGCGCGACCCCGTGACCGAAGAACCCAAAGCGGGACTTGTAACGCTCAACCTGCTCTTCGTTGAACCCAGCGGAATGATAGAACTTCACTCCGTCCTTGGGAACATCGCGGCCTGTGTCATGCCACAAGGTACGGCAGGTAAGATAATCCGTGCGGCTCATCCAAAGGCGGCAATCATGTTTGTAAGCTAGCCAACCCGCAAGACCCACATGATCCGGGTGCAGATGAGTTACGATGACCCGCTTGATGGGGCGGCCGGCCATGGTTGTTTTCTGGATATTGCGCCAAGCTTCTTTGGACTCATCCAGTTTAATGCCTGTGTCCACTACAGTCCAACCATTACCATCTTCAAGCAGCCAAAGATTGATGTGATCCAGATGAAACGGCAGCTTCTGCCGGAACCAGTGGATACCGGGGGCAACCTCCAGCGTCTCACCTATTTCAGGGGCTTCAAACGGGTAGCTGAGTTTCTTTCCAACCCCTTGCGAGATCAGCGATGCGTCGGACATGCAGTGTTCCTTTGTTTCCCGAGAAACTAGGAGCGCTACATCTTCAGGTCAACTTAAAGCGCCGTTGAAAACTCGTCAGCGTCCAGCTCATAAAGACCAGATGCCCCTTGGCAAATAGTGGCTTTCAATCCCCTCCCCAGGGGAAGGATATTGGCAGCGTAGAAGGCCGCTACGGAAAGCTTCTGTTTAAGAAACCCATCGCCTGGATTTTCTGCCAATCCATCAACAGCAGCGATGGCCCCGCGGGCCAAATAGGTGCCGCCTGCGACAATACCGAACAATTCAAGATAAGGCGTTGCCCCGGCAAGAGCATCGTTCGGGCTTTCCTTCATCCGGTCCATCATCCAACCGGTGACTTTCCCCAACTGCTTCGTCGCCCGCCCCAGCTCTTTACCGATAGCGACAAGATCCTCGTCCTCTTGGAGGGCCAGCTCTGCTGCCAATTCCTGAGCGCCAACGATCCAATGGGCCATGACGTCTCCGCCATCCAGAGATAGTTTCCGCGTGACAAGATCAATGGCCTGAATACCGTTGGTGCCTTCATAGATGGGGGCAATGCGCGCGTCCCGGAAGAACTGAGCAGCGCCCGTTTCCTCAATATAGCCCATACCGCCATGGACCTGCACCCCAAGGGAGGCCACCTCAACCCCTTTGTCGGTGGACCATGCCTTGGCGATAGGGGTCAAAAGCTCTTCGAGTTTCTTGTAATCCTCGCGCGCCTCTTTTTCGGGATGCGCGTGGGCATAGTCGGTGGCCATAGCGGTCTCATAGCAAATGGCACGGGAGGCTTCGGTGTAGGCTCGCATGGTCATGAGCATTCGGCGAACATCCGCATGCTGAATGATTGGAACAGAGTCTTTTGATGGAGCTCCAACGGCTTGCCCCTGGCGGCGTTCCTGAGCATAACTCACAGCCATCTGAGTAGCGGCCTCCGCAATACCGACCCCCTGAAGACCAACGCTAAGCCGGGCATTGTTCATCATGGTGAACATGAGCCGCATGCCGCGATTTTCTTCACCGATAAGATACCCCGTCGCCCCGCCCTTCTCGCCAAAGGCCATCACGCAGGTGGGGGAGCCATGGATGCCCAACTTGTGCTCAATGCTGGCGCAGGTCACATCGTTCTGAGCGCCTAAAGAGCCATCTTCATTGACAAGAAATTTCGGTACGAGGAAAAGAGAAATTCCCTTTGTGCCTTCCGGGGCACCTGGCAGCCGCGCCAACACCAGGTGAATGATGTTTTCCGCGCAATCATGCTCGCCCCAGGTGATGAAGATCTTGGTACCCGTGATAGCATAGCTTCCGTCTCCGTTTGACACGGCCTTGGCACGAAGGGCGCCCACATCTGATCCTGCCTGAGGCTCGGTGAGGTTCATGGTCCCGGCCCATGTACCTGAGATGATCTTGGCAAGGTAGGTCTGCTTTTGCTCATCCGTGCCGTGCGCGGTGAGCACTTCGATGGAACCTTGGCTCAACATGGGCAGGAGAGACCAGGCCATGTTCGCGCCTTGCGCCATTTCCTGAACGGCAAGCTGCAAACTACGTGGCAGGCCCATGCCGCCAAATTCAGGATCAAAGCAAATACTGCCCCAGGCCCCTTCCACCCATTGTTCATAGGCGGCTTTAAAACCGGGTGCCGAGGTGACACTGCCATCCCCGTGGTGCTTCGCCCCTGCCATATCACCAGGATGGTTTAGCGGGGCCAGCACATCACTCATCAAGGCCCCTGCTCCTTCCAGAAGAGCCGCCGTCAGATCGCTGGAAAGCTCCGGGAACGCACCCGTCTCTTCAAGGCCAGCCAGCCCTGCGATTTGTTCCAGGCAAAAGGCAATATCTTTGACAGGGGCGCGATAAGTCATGGCAATCTCTTCTTCAGGCTCTTCTTGAGGCAACATCTAGGCAGGTGGTCTTAGCATAGCCTATGGTACAGACAATTCGAGTAACAGTGGAAATCCTTCGTGCCTCTCATCGCCGCAACACAAGACGCCATTGAAGACGCTGCCCGGATATTGCGGGCGGGAGGGCTTGTGGCTTTCCCGACGGAGACCGTCTATGGCCTCGGTGCACTTGCAACAGACGATCAAGCTGTGGCCCGCATCTTTGCCGCCAAGGAGCGCCCCCGGATCAATCCGCTGATCTGCCACGTGGCGAATCTGGACATGGTCGTAGCATTGGCCGTTGTAACGGACCAGGCACGCGCCCTTGCCGATGCTTTCTGGCCCGGCGCCCTGACATTGGTGTTGGAGCGGCGCAGTGATTGCCCGGCCTCCGAGCTGGTCAGTGCCGGGCTGGGCACCATCGCCGTGCGGGTCCCGGCTCACCCGGTGGCGCAAGCCCTGATCAAGGCAGCGGGCGCCCCCATTGCCGCCCCAAGCGCTAACCGATCCGAAGAGCTAAGCCCCACGGAGGCCGACCACGTCGAAGCCTCATTGGGGACAGCTGTAGACATGATCCTGGATGATGGCCCCTGTGCCTTGGGGCTTGAAAGCACCGTCATCGGATTATTTGAAGGCAAAGCCCTGCAACTGCGCCCAGGAGCAATCCCCCGGGCAGAGATCGAGCGCGTGGTGGGGCCTCTTTCCGAGGTAACATTAGATGCAGCTCACTCGCCGGGGCAAATGGCGCGACACTATGCGCCCAATGCTGCGTTGAGGCTAAACGCAACGAAAGTGAACGCGGGCGAGGCGCTTTTGGCCTTCGGACAAGATGTGCCAGCCCATGACGGCCCCGTGCTGAACCTCAGCGAACACGCTGATCTTGTGGAGGCTGCGGCAAATCTGTTTTCCTACCTGCGGAAATTGGATTCCTCAGATGCTTCTGCGATTGCGGTAATGCCAATCCCAGAGGCTGGATTGGGGGAGGCCATCAATGATCGACTTGCGCGCGCGGCAGCTCCCAAGGAGGTCACCCAATGAACAAGCCCTCACCACAATCTCTTGATCGCTTGCGCGCCGCTGTTGGCCCAAAGGGTTGGAGCGATGCATCAGAAGACCTGGCGCCGCATCTGGTGGAATGGCGAGGGCGCTACCAGGGCGCAACGCCGCTTCTGCTTAAGCCCGCCGACACGAGCGAAGTTGCCGCCATCGTTCGAATTTGCGCAGAAACTCAAACCGCCATTGTACCTCAAGGGGGCAATACGGGACTTGTAGGGGGGCAAATTCCGTGTGGAGATGAAATTCTTCTCTCGCTGGAGCGAATGAAATCTATTCGCGCACTGGATCAGGCAAATGCCGCGATCACCGTCGACGCAGGTTGCCCGCTCAAGATTGCTCAAGATGCAGCGGCAGCGGAGAACCTGCTATTGGCCACATCGCTTGCCTCCGAAGGCAGCGCCACGATCGGCGGCATCGTCTCCACCAACGCCGGGGGCACAAATGTACTTCGATACGGCATGACCCGCGAGCAGGTTCTGGGCCTGGAAGTCGTTTTGCCCAATGGAGATATTTGGGAAGGCCTGACAGGCCTACGCAAAGACAACACAGGCTACGACCTAAAACAGCTTTTTATCGGTGCGGAAGGCACCCTTGGTATCGTGACCGCCGCGACGTTGAAACTGTTCCCGCGTCCGCAATCCCAAATGACAGCCTTCTGCGCCGTGGCAAGCCCGGCCAAAGCCGTATCCCTGCTTGGCCAAATACGAACCGCATCCGGGAACCAGGTTTCAACATTTGAGATCTTGCCGCGCCGGGGGCTGGAGTTTGTTCTTAAACACGGCGGCACTGCCAAAGACCCCTTCTCCCAAAGCCATCCCTGGTATGTACTGATGGAAGTCGATTGCGCATTGAGGGATCGCGATGAGCTTATGAAATCTGCATTGGAGGCAGACCTCCTTGAAGATGCAGTGATCGCAGCCTCACTGGATCAGGCCCAAGCCCTCAGAGCCTTGCGAGAACGCTTGTCCGAAATGCAAAAACATGAGGGCAGTTCTATCAAGCATGACGTTTCCGTGCCCGTTTCAGCAATTCCAACATTCTTGGAAGAAGCAACTGCAGCCGTCGAAACGGCCTGTCCTGGTATTCGCCCCGTGCCTTTTGGCCATCTGGGGGACGGTAATATTCACTTCAATCTCAGCCAGCCCACAGGCATGGACAAGGATCTGTTCCTCGCCCGCTGGGAAGAGATGAACCGCATCGTCCATGACATTGTTGCCGCGTACGGCGGCTCCATCAGTGCGGAACACGGCATTGGTCAGATGAAGTGCGAAGAGATGCTGCGCTACAAATCGGTAACAGAGATAGAAATGATGAAGGGGATCAAGCATACGCTCGACCCCCTCAATATCTTGAATCCAGGAAAGTTGATTACGCCCTAGTTTGAAGGTGTTACATTGAAAAGCTCAACCCGGAAAACCAAAACAGCATCAGGCGGAATAACTTCCCCTGCGCCGCGGGAGCCGTAACCAAGCTCTGGTGGAATCACTAATTCATGTTCTGCACCAGGGGTCATATATTGCAGGCCTTCGGTCCAACCTGGGATCACGCGATCAAGCGGAAACTCAATGGTCTCATCGCGCTGGTAGGACGAGTCAAAGATCGTTCCGTCCACAAGACGGCCTTCATAGTGCACTTCGACAATATCCCGAGGGCCGGGGCTGTTGCCTTCGCCGGCGCGGGTCACCTGATAGAGAAGACCACTGCTCGTTGCCAGGGTGCCTTCGCGCGCAGCATATTCTGCGAGGAACGCTGCTTGCTGTGCTTCGAAACTATCTACCATTGGCTCGCCCATGCCCGTTTCCATCATTTCTGCCGCATCATCTATCGAATCATTCATGGCATCACTCGCATGATCCATGGCATCGGCCGCGTGTTCTTCTTCCATGGCTGTATCAGCCGTCTGGTTTTCATCATTGCCGCAAGCCACGAGGCCAAGCGACACAGCTGCAATTGCTAAGAAACGGATCATTCCGTTGCCTCCCTAGGGTGAAATATCGGAAGGCACCCTATCGCCCCCACAGGCTGCTGGCCAGTGATCTTAGAACAATGTTCCTTGATCAGGAGAGGTCGCGCCTTCGGGCTCACCAGCCTCTGCTGCTGATTCTGGAGCAGGTTCAATCAACTCGGGGCCCTGATTGGCTACATAATTGACTTTTGTGGATACCGCATGGGCCCGGAGAAGCCCTTCCGGGGCGGGAACTAGCAAATCCTTCAGGTGACCGGTCTCTGCTTCCGAGGTCTGGAGCCAGGTCTCCCAATCTTGAGGGCCAAGGATCACCGGCATGCGATGGTGGATCGGAGCCATGATCTCATTCGCGGAGGTGGTGATCAAAGCGCAAGATGTAAGCTCTGAGCCATCTGGTGCCATCCAATTCTCCCAAATCCCCGCCATGACAAAAGGGCCTCCTTGTGTCAGGCAGATATTGTACGGGATTTTGGGGCCATCACCTGGCCGGCGCCACTCATAGAACCCATCCGCGGGGACAAGGCATCGCCGCCGCCGAAATGCCGCCCGAAAAGAAGGTTTTTCATCAACACTTTCGCAACGAGCATTAATGAGAGGTTTCCCTGATGGCCCCTCTTTTGACCAACTGGGAACCAAGCCCCAACGCATAGAGACAAGCTCAGGTGCCTTGCTGATATAGCGGATAACCGGGATGTCCTGTGTGGGCGCCACATTGTAGCGCGCCGGAAAATTAGGCAGTGGCCCCACGAGCTCAAAGAGTCGTGCCACAGCCTCTGGTGGTGTCGTTATTGAATAGCGTCCGCACATGACCAAGTAATACCCGAAATCGGTGTGTTCATGCCATGCCAATCCAACATTTCTTAACGCTCATCCTCTAGGCTCCCTTCATTGGGGCTCTCCCCTACGGGAGATCATTAAGGGTGACAGATTCAAGGGCATGGTGAGGCCAGATATCTTAAACCGAGTGCGTGATACACTCCGAACCGCAGGATCACACCTGACACGTCAAGTGGCAGGCGGGGTATTGCTCACTATCTTTGCGGTTCAACTCATAATGCTTTGGCCAGCTTACTTTGACAAACGATCAGAGCTGATCCGCAAACTTGACCATGAAGTCAGCACCGCAATTCAAACTGCCCTTTGGCCGCACATATCGCCGACTAGCGATAGCAATTCCGACGCAGCCGCACAGGCCATCTCCGATGCTCGATTCACCTCCCGTCTTATGGGCGGTGTTGTCTACAACGTAGACGGAGAGGAACTGCTCCGCTTTGGCGAGTCTATGTATCACAGCACCGAAGAACTTCGCGGCGAGCACTTCGATGTCCCTGGTGATCGTCTGGAGGTTTTTTGGAATGCCGACCAATTGGGCAGTCTCTATTCCGTCGCGGCGCGGCTGGATACCTCATGGCTCCCCGCAGAAACATCACGATACCTTTGGACCATCCTGGGGCTGATCATTCTGATTTCCGCCCTCGGGTGCCTTGCCATTACCATCGTCGTCGGACACATGGTCATGAATCCTCTTTCCGAATTGCGCGCCAGTCTGGTTGCCGCAGGTAAGGACCCGACCAATGCCGATGCATTTTCGCCGCCCCGTCGGCGCGCCGGCATCCTGGGAGACCTTTCACGTATCGTTCAACAATTGCTCCAGCGGGTCAGTCAAACGTTCCGCGAAGAGCTCGCAGCTTTTGCGGCCATGGTGAACCAAACCGGTGATGGTGTTTTCTCCTATGATCCTTATGGAGGCCTCGTCTATGCCAACAAGGCGTTTCTCGGTTATTGCGGTGTCTCGGGTCTAAACGAGCTCAAGGCCGGCGGTGGGCCGCGGTTCCGTTTGCCGGATCAAAAAGGTGATGTTGGGTTCTTCGACCTTTTGGAGAAAGGCGAATTTTCCGGTGAGGTCGATCTTGTATTTGGAAAGATGGAACCTTTGCGCTGCCTGATCTCGGCATCCTGCCTAAAGACCGAAGATGGCCGGACACTCCGCAGCTTCGCAACCTTGAGCGACATCTCCGACATTCGGGCAGCTCAATGGGCAGTGGAACAAAAGAACGTCCAGCTGGAAGATGCCAATCGCATTAAATCTGAATTCCTGGCACAGATGAGCCACGAATTGCGCACGCCTTTGAACGCCATTATCGGTTTCTCCGAAATTCTTACGACACGTCCGGACGTTGAGGACGATAGTGACGTTCGTTTGTTTGCAACTGACATCAATGATTCAGGCCACCATTTGCTGGGCCTGATCAACGATATTCTTGACCTCTCCAAACTCGAAGCTGGCAAGCATGAGCTAAGCGAGACCAATGTGAACCTGCTCGATCTTGCAGATTCAACCGTGGCTATGGTGAGAGAATCGGCGAGCAAGAACGGGCTGAAAATCGAACAAGTTCAACCGCAGTTCCCAGTTGAGATCTATTGCGATGCCATTCGTATCAAGCAGGTTCTTTTGAACCTGTTGTCAAATGCCATCAAATTCACCGACGAAGGTGGCACCGTCACGATGACCATCGAGTTGGGTGATGAAAACCTGTCGGTCTCCGTCCAAGACACGGGTATCGGAATGCGCGAAGACGACATACCCAAGGCGCTCCAACCGTTCGCTCAAATCGACAGTGGCTTTTCACGGCGCTTTGACGGCACCGGCCTCGGCCTGCCTATTTCAGCCGAACTTATAAAAGTACACGGCGGAACATTTGATATCGAGAGTGCTCCAAGCGAAGGCACCACCGTACGCTTCACCCTTCCCGCCACCCGCGTGGTTTCCCAAGCAGCATAGCGGCAACATAATCAAGCTTTCCGTATCGCACTCTCTGTGCATACACTTCTTCCATGACTGATGATCGAACTTATCCTGCCCGGCCCTATGTGGGTGTTGGAGCTGTCGTCTGGAAGGATGGCAAGGTTCTGTTGATCCGCCGTGCCAATGACCCCGGTGCAGGGACCTGGAGCTTGCCCGGGGGGACCCAGGAACTTGGTGAGACGGTAAGTGAAACAGCCCACCGCGAAGTGCGTGAGGAATCCGGTATAGAAATCAAAAACTTGAAACTCCTTGGAGCATTTGATTCCATCCAGCACGATGAGAACGGTCAGGTCCTCTATCATTACACGCTGATCAACTATGAAGCCTTTTGGATTTCCGGCCAGCCCCACCCCGGAGAGGCCGAGACCGAAGCTAGGTTCTTTGCCATCGAAGGGCTGACAGAGCTTGATCTTATGGAGCCAATGCTCAACATCATCCTTCAAAGCGCTAAACGACGAGCCTAATTCCACACCACAGGAGAACTTCCATGACTTATGCGCCTTTCGATCTTACCGGCAAAACGGTCCTTGTAACCGGCGGCAATGGCGGAATTGGCCTTGGCATGGCGCAGGCTTGTGCCCAGGCGGGCGCAGACGTCGCGATCTGGGGTACCAATGCGGACAAGAATGAGACGGCGATTGCCGCCCTCAAAGCAGATGACACCAAGGCGATGGCTTATCAAGTTGATGTCTCAGATGAAGCCGCCGTCATCAAAGGTGTTGCTTCAACGTTGAAAGATTTCGGGCGCATCGATTCTGTTATTGCCAACGCGGGGATCGGTGCTTCTTCGTCCTCGTTCCTTGAAATGAGTACGGAGCAATATCGCAAAGTGTTGGCAGTCAACCTGGATGGTGTGTTTTTCACCCTGCGCGAAGTTGCAAGACACATGGTGGAGCGGGCGAAAGACGGCGATGCAGGTGGCTCGCTTGTGACCATCGCCAGCTTGGCCGCCATTGAAGGGGCTGCCCGCAATCAACACTATGCTGCCACCAAGGGCGGTGTGATTTCCATGACTAAATCCTGTGCCGTGGAATTCGCGCGCTATGGCGTTCGGGCAAATTCGATTCTGCCGGGATGGATCGCCACCGACATGACAGCTGGTGCACAAGCAGCCCCTGCCTTTGGCGAAAAAGTCATCCCCCGCGTGCCCATGCGCCGCTGGGGCGAGCCCGAAGATTTTGGAGGCATGGCGGTTTACCTTGCGTCCGATGCCTCACAGTTCCACACCGGCGATACATTTGTAATCGATGGCGGCTACGCGATTTTCTAGCGCTGAGTGCCAATAAGCCCTTGATTCATTCCAAGCTTGATTCAGGTCAAGGCTGGTTAATCCTAACTGTGGGACAAACAACATCAGGAAACCCCCTCAAGTTTCCTGCTCATAAAGGCCCCTCTCCAACAGCCAGGTAGAGGGGTCTTTTTATTGGCGAAGAGCCTTTAACCGCCTTTACGAATCAGCCCCATTTCTGCCGCCATCCAGTCTATACTCAAGCCTATGAGGACTATGCTTGCAGTTCTGGCGTTTCTGACCGCGGCCTCCCCGGCCCTGGGGCAGTCACTGACATCTTTTGAGCGACAGATGCTGGAGCTGTCGGGGCACTTTGGCACCATGCATCATCTCAGCCAGATTTGTGAAAGCGAGAACGTGCAGATCTGGCGTGACAACATGCTGGAACTCATGCGGCTGGAAGATCCTTCCCGCGACCAACGCCAACGCATGTCGGAGCGTTTTAATGGTGCCTATGGCGAGGTGGAGCAACGCTTCCCCACCTGCACCGCCGATGCCCGCAACTATGCCCAACAATTAGGTCAAGACGGCGCGGCGCTTTCAACAGCCATGGCGCGTTCGTTGCGGTAAGACCAGAGCCCCAACCATCTAGATATTTTCAATACTGATATTCCATATCAGGTCGCGACTGCGACCCGGTGCCCCTGCGCCGCCCCTCGGCGCGGCGCGCATTTCGCGCGCTAACGTGAGAGCAAAACAGACATAAGCTCCATTCGATGCAAATCAATTGGGGCCTAAGGAACAATTGCCTCAATCAGACGCGGTCCCTTTTGCGCCATGGCGGCGGCAAAGGCTGCGGTAAATCCTTCAGCGGTATCAACGCGCACAGCTTCGACGCCCATACCTTCAGCAATTTTCACCCAGTCCAGAACAGGCTCGTTGAGAGACAGCATGGAGGTCGCTTTTTCCCCCGGCGCGCCCACCCCAACGCGATCGTATTCGATGTTGAGGATCTGATAGGCACCGTTGTTGAAGATCACTGTGGTCACGTCCAGGTTCTCGCGAGCCTGGGTCCACAGCGCCTGGACCGTGTACATGCCGGAGCCGTCCCCTTCGAGACACACTACTTTACGATCCGGAACGGCAACAGCGGCACCGGTGGCCAGCGGCATGCCCATGCCAATCGCGCCGCCGGTAAGGTTTAACCAGTCATGAGGCGCACTGCCCGCGGTGAGAATATAACTCCAAAGACCATTGGAGACCCCTTCGTCGGCAACAATAGCTCCCTCAGGCAACAGTGCTCCGATGCTATTTCCAATACTAACCGAATCCAATGCGCCGCTTGCAGGAACATCTGGGCGGTTCAGCGGTTGAAGTGCGGGTTTGATCTTGTGGGCATCAAGCTCCGTTGCCAGATCACTCAGCGCCGCGTTGATGTCTGCCTCCCGCTCACACAGCTCCAACACTTCGCAGCCTTCCGGCACCAGTGAACTGGGTTTGCCGGGATAAGCAAAGAACGCCACGGGTGCCTTGGTGCCGATGACCAGCATCAAGTCTGATCCGGCCATAGCATCCAGCGCCATCTCGCCAAAATACGGAACAGGTGCCGCTGCAACACGGCCCGCGCCGCGCTGAACACGCTTGTTGAACGTGTCGCTGTAAAGCGTCGCGCCGGTGGCTTCTGCAATCTGCCCCGCCAGCTTCAGGCCTTCTTCATAGGTCGCCGGGCCCCCCACCAGAATGACAGGCTTGGCAGCTCCCTTAAGGCGTTTTGCAGCTGCCACAATGTCAGCTTCGGCAACACGCGGAGGCGCAGATGGTGCAAGCGACTTGGCCGCCATCCGCGCGACATCCCAGGCACTGTCTGCAGGCACCAGCAAGGTTGCGATATGACCCGGGGAGCGGTTTGCTTCGGCAACTGCTTCTGCTGCCAACGGTGCAAGCGATGCTGCATCAGGCGCGGACTTCACCCAACTGGATACTGGAGAGGCAAGCGAGCGAATGTCGGACGTCAGCGGCGCATCGTATTTGCCGTGATAGGTGGCATGATCCCCGACGATGTTCACGATGCCGCTGCCCGCGCGCTTGGCATTGTGCAGATTGGCGATACCGTTGGCGAGACCAGGGCCGAGGTGCAACAGAGTGCTGGCTGGTTTTCCGGCCATGCGGGCGTAACCATCAGCAGCCCCGGTCGCTACTCCTTCAAACAAAGCCAGAATCGGCCGCATGCCAGGAACCTTGTCGATGGCGGCAACCACGTGCATTTCGGACGTTCCGGGATTGGTAAAACACGTATCCACACCGCAATCGACTAAAGTTTCGATGAGGGTTTCAGCACCAGTGGCTTCATTGGAAAGGTGGGGAGCGTCGGTCATGATTATTCGTCCGTTTGCTGAGTGTATCTAAAGTACGATAATGTCGTTACCGGGCGGATTGGCATAAAGCTTCTCCACCAAATCTTTGCGCCGGGAAAGCGATGTCGATTGGTTCACATAGCCTTTGTCGGTGAGTTCCCCTGCATCCATGTTCGGCGGCTCGGCCATGAGCAAGGCCCGCTTCACCCGCGTCGAAGAGCCGGGATTATGTTCGTTGTGGCCACTGAGCCCTACTGTAATTTGCTCCAGCACACGCGCGTCTTTGATAATATCTTCGGGAGTAGCATCCGCCTCCCCCATCAGATTGCGACACGCGGCAACATTGGCAAAACCCAGGATGCCGATATATTCCCTATCCAGACCAGCCACCAGCGCATCCTGCATCAAGCCGCCGGAAGCTTCCACCGCCTGCACCCGCATGCGCCCTGCGTTGACCCAGGTGCCCGTATCAAGTTTGAAATCTTCTGCAACGCGACCATCAAACACGAGACCTTGGACAGGGTCTTCAGGGTCTACGAACTTGGCTGCGTCCCCAAGAGAATAGAACCCTTCCTCGTCAAAGGCCGCATCGGTGAGATCATCGCGCTTGTGGTAGCCGGGCGTGATCGAAGGCCCCCGCGCGCGCACTTCATACTTTTCCCCCACCGGCACAAGCTTGAGCTCGATACCTGGCAGTGGGAGACCCAAGAGCCCCATACGTTCTGTCGCCCAGTTGACGGACGTAACGACGGGCGCTGTTTCTGTTGCACCGTATCCGGTCAAGAACGGAATGCGATGGCCTGTGTGACGAATGGCAACTTCCTGAATGCGGTCATAGACGTCCTGCGCAAGTGCTGCGCCGCCATAGGACATGCTTTTCAGGTTCTTGAAGAATTTTTCTGCCAGCTCATCATCGCGTTCAAGTTCCGGTACCAACATGGCAAAAGCCGCAGGCACATTTGAGTACATGCTTGGCGAGATTTCCTTGAGGTTCCGCACGGTCTTCTCAAACATGCCAGGCAGCGGTAGGCCATCATCCAAATACAACGTGCCGCCCGTGTTCAAAATGCCGTTGAGCACGGAGTTGCCGCCGAAGGTATGGTTCCACGGTAGCCAGCTGATGATGGTGCTCACGTCTTCTGTTTCTTCCAGCAAGCTGCGCGCCATGGCGGAGTTCGAACACATCATGCGGTGAGTGTTAATCACCGCCTTGGGCATGCCGGTGGAGCCGGAGGTGAAGAGATATTTTGCGACCGTGTCAAAATCCAATCTGTCGAATGCTTCGTCCACGGCAGCTGTAGGTTTGGTTTCGAGAAAGGCAGAGTACGGCGTGGCCTCCATGCCTGTCGGCGCGTTTGTCACATAGACCACTTCCACGTCGGCAAGGTCCAATGCGCTTAGCGCCGCGCCAAACATCTCGCCATCCTGGACAAAGACCATGCGCGGCTCCACCAGATCGAACACGTATTTCAGCTTGGCAAAGTCAGTGCTCATAAGGCTGTAGGATCGGCTGACCGGAGCCACCGCAACGCCCGCAAGGATGCCGCCATAGGTTATCATGGCGTGATCGATGGAATTGCCGGACAAGATCATCAGGGGCCCGTGGTTTTCCCCACCAAGACCCATGCCTCTGTCGAGAAGCGCCTGCGCCACACAATTCACGGTCTCGCTGGCCGACGCATAAGTAAGATGTTGCCATTCACCGTCTCCACCGCGCTCCGCCAGCCAAGTGCGATCCGATGCTTCCTCCGCCCACAGACGAAGCGGCGTGATGATGTTCGCATGCGGCTCAACAAGCGGGTGCGGATTACGCAGAATCAGGCAGCCGTCCTCGCGGGTTTCTACTTCAACCCGAGGTTCCTTGTTGGACAGTTCGCGAAACGGTGCACTCATTGCAGGTCCTTTATGCATTCACATCGACAACGGCGCGGCCACGCACCTGACCGGCGAGAATCTTTCCGCCCCATTCCACAATCTCCGACAAAGGCACATCGGTGATCATGCTCTCGAGTTTTTCGAGATCGAGATCCTGCGCCAAGCGCTTGTAAGCTTCCCGGCGACGCTCAATGGGGGCTTGCACACTGTCGATACCCAGCAAGCTGACACCGCGCAAAATGAAAGGTGCAACGGAAGCTGGAAGATCCATGCCTCCTGCAAGGCCGCACGCGGCGACTGCACCGCCGTATTTAATCTGGGAGAGAACATTGGCAAGGGTCGTGGAGCCCACACTATCGACGGCACCTGCATAGTTTTCCTTCGCCATGGCGCGAGGCTTACCGGATAAATCATCCCGCGCAACGATGGAGCTTGCGCCCAGATCTTTGAGATAGGCTTCTTCTTCGGCGCGACCGGTTGAGGCCACCACTTCAAAACCGAGCTTTGCCAAAAGAGCTACGGCAACGGAGCCAACACCCCCTGCCGCACCGGTGACCAACACAGGGCCTTTGTCCGGTGTTACGCCTGCATCTTCCAGCGCCATCACGCACAACATGGCGGTGTAGCCAGCGGTGCCGATGGCCATGGCCTGGCGCGGGGTCATGTTCTCGGGCAGCGCCACCAGCCATTCAGATTTCACCCGCGCCTTGGCGGCATAACCACCGAAATGGGTTTCGCTGAGGCCAAAACCGTTCTGGATCACATGCGCCCCCGGCGCAAATTCACCGCTCTCGCAACTCTCCACCGTGCCCACAAGATCGATCCCGGGGATCATGGGGAATGTCCGTGCGACCGGGGCGGCCCCTGTTAACACCAAACCATCTTTGTAGTTGAGCGTGGAAAATTCGACGTTCACCACCGTGTCACCTGACATTAAGTCATCGACAGCGATCTCTTGAAATCCGACCGATTGGGCGTCGCCCTCTTTGGTCACCATCATGGCGCGAAAGCGCTCAACCATATGTCCCACCTTTGTTTTTTGGCTTGTCCCGGAAGGGTTAGAGGCGACAAGTCACCCCATAATGGGAGTGCCGTCAAGGCGCTGAATGGCGCAGGAAACATGCCCCTACGGCAGGAGAGGCGAATACCCGGCATGTCTGGATGCAACAGATAACATGAGACTTTCCTCAAAATCGCCTTCATTTATCGACAGATTCGGAATGTTTGAGTACCATTTCAAGCAATAATTAACCGGCTGACCGCACTCTGGACGGCCAATTGGAAGCGGAGTTTTGCGTAAAGGAGTAGTGACATGTCCGAGATGGAGCAAATGCTGAAGGGGTATCGATTGACCACGGCGGAGATCCTGTATCACCTCCCCGATCACCCGGATCTATTGCAAAGCTATCTCTGGCAGGAATACGACCTCGCGCCCAAGTTCCCCATCCTCGGCAAGTTCCTGAATTTCTGGAAGCTAAACCTGGATGGCAAGCTCCATTCCGTGCGCGTGGGCTCGTGTCAGCTCTTCACCGCGCGCGAGACGTCCCTGGCAACAGACATTGGGGTTTTGCATTAGGCACACTCCCTCTCCCCGTCATCCCGGAAATCGCACAGCGATTGTCCGGGATCTTTTATCGGTACTGCCGTAGACAAGATCCCGGGCTCAGCTTCGCTGCCCCGGGATGACGAAGAACTCGACATCGCCCGGCTCGACCCACTACTGTCGGGTTTAACTCCAAACGACCCATGAACATACCACGTGCCTTCGGCATCCCCCTCTCCCTAACCCTCCCCCACGCTGGGGGGAGGGAATAGAAACTGTATAATTGCGCCCAATAATTACCTCCCCCTTGGGATAGGGGAGGTCCGGAGCAAAGCGGAGGGGTGGGGGTGGCAGACCATCGTTGGGCAAGCACGAAAACACAGTCTCAGTTTCCGCAAACCTCATCGTTTCCAGCAAACGGCTGCAGTCGAAACAACCAATGGAGAGTTAAACCGGACAGTAGTGGACTTGTTCGGGCAATCCACTTCTCAGCTAATTTCGATATTGCAAGACGAGTTGAGAGGTGGATCACCCGGATAAACCGGGTGGCGTTACAAGGAAAATGAACTTTGTTCAAAAAACCCTTGCGCGCACGTGCACTGGATGGCAACATCTCGCCATGATTACTTTGCGTTACATGATTACATGGGGGCTGGTTGGGGTTTTTCTCCAAGCAGCAATCTGGGGATCTATGTTCGCTATGCTCAGCATGTTTGAGGGCCAGAGAACAGGAACTCTGGCCTCTCAAATCACGAACTCACTGTATAACGTCGTTCTATTTACATCCGTGCCAGGCGTGGAACTCATGGAGTTTTTGTCCGGCACTGAGTTTTGCCTGAAGGGCGACTGTGCAAAACCAATACCGGGTTATCTATTTTGGACAGGTGTACCACTTCTCCCGTTCGCAGCATTTGCAACCCTTGGTGCATTTCGACGGGTGTACAAAGTATCAAAAAACAAGCCGCCCGGACGCATATCGAACATCGGATCAGGGCGGGGTCGCGCATGAAAACACTGCGCTATGCATTTCTGTGGGGATTGATAGGAGTTCTCCTGTATGCAGCCGTTTTGCTAACTACAACACTGCTTGTTGAACTTGACCTGGGCTCATTTTTGTTCATCCAAGAAACACATGAGGCCGTTGTAACAGTTGGGATACTTGGGATCGTTCTGCAGGTAAGAATTCTCGAAAACCAAACCATTACTGGAGTTGATGGAAATCAAATTCTTGCAGGAATAATCTTGTTAGGGGTCGTTACTATTCCGTTCCTCGCATTCGCCTTCATCGGGATCCTACGCCGCATCTATCATGGTGTCCGGCGAAACAACTCTAAGAACTCAACCTAACCCTTCAAACTCGAGTGAAATCTCATCGGCTCGCCTTGCGACGGCGTAACCAGCTCATTCTCCCACATAACCGTCTGCCCACGGATGATTGTGCCCACGGGCCAGCCGGTGACGGTTTTGCCTTCGAAAGGGGACCAGCCCGCGCGGCTGGCGATCCAGTCTTTGGTGATGGTCTCTTTGCGTTTTAGATCCACCACGGTGAGATCAGCATCATAGCCAACAGCAAGGCGCCCCTTGCCCGCAATGCCGAACACACGATTTGCCCCATGGGAGGTGAGGTCCACCACACGCTCCAGGCTCAGGCGACCTGCATTCATGTGGTCCAGCAACAGGGGCAGCATGGTTTGGACAGCGGGCATGCCGCTGGGAGACTTGGGATAGGGTTGGTCTTTTTCCGCAAGGGTGTGCGGAGCATGGTCCGAGCCCATAACGTCAATGAGGCCTGAGGCAACGGCGCGCCACAAGCCTTCCCGGTGACGGGCTTCGCGGATCGGTGGGTTTTGCTGGGTCAACGTGCCCCATTCGTCATAGCATTCCGGTGCCGACAGAGTGAGGTGTTGGGGCAGCACTTCCACGGTGGCGAAGTCCTTGCACTCCTGCAAGAGAGGCAATTCATCCTCTGTGGAGATATGCAATACATGGATCAGAGACTTTGTTTCCTTGGCAATAGCCAGCAAGCGCCGTGTGCAAGAAACCGCCGTCTCCACATCGCGCCAAACCGGGTGCGTATGCACATTGCCCATTTCCACCAGTTCACGCCGTTCGCGCAAGCGAAACTCATCTTCTGAATGGAACGCGGCGCGACGTTTGATCCGTGTCAGGATCTTCCGCACCCCTTCGTCCCCAGCCACCAGCAATGTGCCGGTTGAGGAGCCCATGAACACTTTCACTCCGCAACACCCCGGCAGCTGTTCCAGCTCCGGCAGCTCATCGGCATTTTCTTCGGTGCCGCCCACATAGAACGCATGATCGCAATGCATGCGGTGATGGGCGCGTTTCAGCTTGTCTTCCAGTGCAGGCGCATTGGTGGTGGAGGGTTTGGTGTTAGGCATCTCGAAGACCGCCGTCACCCCGCCCATGACCGCAGCGTGGCTACCGCTTTCCAGATCTTCCTTGTCCGGCGCGCCCGGCTCGCGGAAATGAACCTGTGTGTCGATCACGCCGGGCAGGATGTGAAGCCCGGTGGCATCGACGACCTTGTCCGCAGAGGCGCTCCCGAGTGATCCAACAGCCGCAATCTTGCCATCGCGGACGCCCACATCGCGTGGGCCGATACCATCATGATTGGCGACGGTGCCGCCCTTAAACAGAAGATCAAAATTCTGAGCCATGGAATGCTCCATTTTCTAGCTAGTTTGAAGTGCCAAGAAGAGATGACACATCGCCATCATATGCTGCTCCACTGACATGGATCCGGTACCAACACGCAAAATAGAGTAACTGCCAAGCCGCCATGCCAAGACGTTTGTTGGACTGGGACCCGAGCTGGGTGAAGATATCCTTCGCCTGACCATTGGGCATAAGTTGGGCATCGGTCAATACAGTTTCAACTGCAGGGCCAAGCGCATCCGCGCGGCTTGCGATCCAGTCGAACAGGGGAACGGCCGGGCGCTCTGCTTCCAGGTAGTTACGAGCCGTTGGATAAGTCCGCTTGATCCAGTCTCGCAGCAACAAGCCTCCTTGCCCACCGCGCAGTTTCAACTGGTCCGGCAATGCAAAGGCAAACCCTGCCAACACCGGATCAAGGAAAGGACGCACGACATCCACACCGCCAGCATGGAGCAGCTGATGTTCGCCTAACATGGTGTCATTTGGCAGCCAGGTTGCGAGATCCAGAAGCTGAAGCGTCTGTACGCGCGAGAAGCTGCCGCCTTTGATCTTGCTCTCGGCGCCTGTCATGCCATCGCGCCAATGGGAAAGCCCATCCGAAGGCGCATCGGAATGGCCATCCAGACCTTGCAAATGCCCGCGAGACCGCATGGCCCGCCCCCCAAGCCACAGGGGTCGCGCGGCAGTGCGATAGCGCCCATAGGCGCCAAACAGTTCCTGCCCTCCTGTGGGCAACAACAAGCGCGCGCCCTTGGCCTTGGCCGCTTGGGCCAGCCCGTACCAGGCCAGCGCAGCATAATCGCCCACCGGGTCTGCCATGGCCGAAGCAATCTGCGGCAATTGTTCCCAGAAAGCCGTCTCTGAAATAGGAACGGCGATGGCTTCCAGGCCCAGGCTGCGCGCGAACTCCATCCCCGCATTCTTCGTTAAGTCCGGGCTGCCCCGGCCCCCGTTTCCAGGCACCATGACGGGAACAAAGGCAAAAGCCTTCTTGCGCGAAGACCTTGCCAGCGCAATGGCCAGAACGGTGGAGGAGAGATCACCGGTTAGCACACAGCCCACGGGATCCGCCCCGCCGGTATCCTCGCCAATAGCCGACTTGATGACCTCCCCCAGATAGACATCAAGCGTATCAAGCGCTGTGTCATGGTGAGTGGTGCGGCGGTCGCTTAAGGGAACTTGCGGTTTACGCAGCCGGTCGATGATGCGGCCGCGCTCGATTACCAGGGTCTCCCCCGGCAAAACGCGGCGCACATCGGCAAAGGGTGCAGAGGTTCCGCTCAGGAACTGGAGCTGAACCAGCTCGCCAAACCGGTCCGCATCAAACTGGCGAGAGACAAAACCGCTTTCAAAGAGCCACGGCAAGGACGTGCTAAATGCGGTGGCTCCAGCCTTTTCGGCATAATAAAGCGGTTGTTGTCCGAATTGATCGCGTGAAAGCCAGACCCGATGTTGATCCGGGAGCACGCGAAGAGCCGCCCAGGCCCCCGCGCCATTTTCTCCAAAGCTCGAGACCGATTGGGTGGTGCTCCAATGGTCCGATCCCGAGGCAGCTTTTCCCGCCATAAAAAAATCGCCAGGCAATGTTTCGCCATTGAGAGCAGGCTCTCCGCCGCCAAATCCAGCAATGGCCAATTCTTCCTCAGAACGAATATGGGATTGGGTGCCCTCTACGCCTTTTGCCACAAGGGATTTGAGTTCCCCCGCGCCCAAAGGCCCCGATCCGTCTGTGAGAATTCCGGCTATGTCTTGAAAATATGCGCTCATCAGGCGGAATACCATGATCCTCAAGCCCTCTTGTCAAGCACCGCTGGTCCGCTTAGGTGGTTCAGATGCGAAGTTTTTATGATATAAGCCCCAACGATGTCTGATCCCACCAAAGAACTCCTGTCTGCGTCCCTTCCCTCCCGCGGTGTGATTCGCGTTGGCGGGCCCGAGGCTGCAGAATTTCTGCAGGGCCTGATCACCAATGACGTGGAAAAGGCAACCGAGGACACGGCAATCTATGCCGCGCTGCTGACGCCTCAAGGCAAGATCCTTTTTGACTTCTTCGTCGTCAAGTCCGGGGGCGGCTTCCTGCTCGATTGCCACGGAGAGTATGCAGCCGCGCTCGCCAAACGCCTTTCCATGTATCGCCTGAGAGCCAACGTAGAAATCGAAGACCTCAGCGAAGCATGGACTGTTATCGCAGTCTTTGGCGCAGGCGAGCACCCTAACATCGGATTTGCCGACCCGCGACTGGCGGGTCTCGGCACGCGGGTTCTTTACCCCGTATCAGATGGGCCCGCACAAATTGACGGAGCCGTTGCCGCGACCGAAGAAGACTATTTGATCTGGTGTCTATCCCATGGCCTGCCAAACATCCCGCAGGATGCAGGCCAGGACAAAACTTTTCTGCTGGAAGCTAACTTTGATGAGCTCAACGGCGTTGATTTCACCAAGGGCTGTTATGTGGGTCAGGAGCTTGCTGCGCGCATGAAACACCGGGCCAAGGTTCGCAAGCGTCTTATGCCAGTCACCTTCACGGGTGCGCGGCCTGAACCCGGCACACCCATTATGGCTGGAGAGCGAGAGATCGGTTCCTTACGCAGCGGAATTGGCGACCGCGCCATTGCCCTGATCCGTCTTGACCGCTTTGAGCAAGCTGCTAGTGAGCAACTTCTGGCTGATGCGATACCCTTAACTGTCGACTGGCCAAACTGGCTAGCCAAATGAGAGGGTGGCTACCCAAATGAGTAAACAAGTTTCCCGCTGCACCTGGTGCGGAGAAGACCCTGAATATGTGCGTTATCACGACGAAGAATGGGGCGTGCCGGAATATGATGATCAGGCATTGTTTGAGAAGCTGATCCTGGATGGATTTCAGGCCGGTCTTTCCTGGATCACCATCCTGCGCAAGCGGGACAATTTCCGCAAAGCGTTTGATGATTTCCAGCCGGAGAAGATCGCGCGCTACACAGACAAAAAAGTCGAACGCCTGCTCCAGGACGCGGGCATCATCCGTCATCGCGGCAAGATCGAAGCGACCATCGGCAATGCACGTATCTGGCTGGATATGATGGAAAACGAGCCAGGCGGGTTTTCGGGCTATCTATGGGATTTCGTGGATGGTGCGCCGGTGCAGAACACCTGGAAATCTCTGGACGAGATGCCCACCAAAACCACCATGAGCGAGGCTCTGTCCAAAGACCTTAAAAAACGTGGGTTCAAGTTTTGCGGCCCCACCATTGTTTATGCCTTTGCCGAGGCGGTGGGCATGGTGAACGACCACACGCAAGGGTGCTTCCGCCACGGCCAGGTCAAGAAGCTGGCCCGATAATCTTGTCCCATGATCTTCATGTTTGACCGGGACCGCGCTTTGGTTGACACTCGGGATCAGGGAAACAGCCATCATTTAACGATGCCGTAAACGGCACGGGAGACTTTAACGCCATGGTGCAGCCGGTAATTAGCGCAACAGGCCTTTACACACCGCCAAACTCCATCTCGAACGAAGAGTTGGTGACGTCCTTCAACACCTATGTCGAAAACTTCAATGCAGAAAATGCTGATGCAATTGCGGCAGGCACGATTGAGGCCCTAACCCCATCGAGCGCTGCGTTCATCGAGAAAGCCTCCGGCATCAAAGCCCGGTATGTGGTGGACAAGGAAGGCATTCTGGATCCTGCGCGCATGGCCCCGTGCATCGCCGAGCGCCCCAATGAGGAAATCTCAGTCCTTGCTGAAATGGCCGTCGCCGCGGCCCGCGATGCCATGAAAGCAGCAGACAAGACCGCGGCGGATATCGATACTGTTCTGGTGGCCGCTAGCAACATGCAGCGCCCCTACCCTGCTATGGCCGTCGAAGTACAGGGAGCGCTTGGTATTGAGGGGTTTGGCTTTGACATGAATGTGGCCTGCTCCAGCGCCACCTTTGGCATTCAAACCGCAGCCGATTTCATTATTGCCGGGCATGCCCGCGCGGTGCTGGTGGTCAACCCTGAGATCTGCTCAGGTCATTTGAATTTCCGGGATCGGGATAGCCATTTTATATTTGGGGATGTGGCAACGGCCATCATTGTTGAGAGCGCTGAAAGTTGCACTGTGCCCGGTGCTTATGAAATTGTCAGCACACGTCTTAAAACGAAGTTCTCTAACAATATCCGCAATAATTTCGGCTTCCTCAACCGCGGCGATGAAGCCCATGCGGGAGATGCAGACAAGCTTTTCGTGCAGGAAGGCCGCAAGGTCTTTAAGGATGTGGTCCCCATGGTCTCCGACATGGTTCTGGAACATCTGGGCGATGAAGGTCTTGACGCGCCGGGGCTCAAACGCATGTGGCTGCACCAGGCCAACCAGGGCATGAATGATTTCATTTCCAAGAAAGTTCTGGGCCGTGTGGCCAATGCCGAGGAGAGCCCCGTCATTCTGGATGAGTATGCCAATACCAGTTCCGCGGGCTCCATCATTGCCTTTCACAAATACAATGATGATTTCAAACCCGGCGATCTGGGCCTGATCTGTTCCTTCGGGGCAGGCTATTCCATCGGCAGCGTCATTGTGCGGAAGACGTAAGCTAGAGAGAAAAAATTCTACTCCAATCGCCATTCCCCGCTTGACCGGGGAGTGACCAGTAGAAGGAATCTATCCGTATTTTGCTTTCTTGGCTCTTCTAACGTGCCAATAAGACAGGCGCTTGAATCAATGTGCCAATAGAACAGGCACCGTGGCGTGGCTGATGATAAAGCGTGTTACGCCCCCGAGCAGCAATTCTCGAATACGGCTGTGGCCATAACCGCCCATGACCAGCAAATCGCACCCGGCGTTGCTGGCCTGTTCCAGCATCACTTCGCCAACGGGGCGCGAGCCCGCATCGATGAGATGCTCGCTGCTTTCAATACCGTGCAGTTCCAAATAATCGCTCAGCATGTCTGCAACGGCAGGATCAAGATCGCCCTTTTCCACGTTCAGGATCTCGACCTTTTCAGCCTGCGTGAGGAACGGCCGGGCCGCTGTGATTGCATGGGCTGCCTCGACGCTTCCGTCCCATCCGATGACCACATTGGTGCCAACGGTTTTCGGCGCTGTTTCGGGAGCCAGCAAGATCGGCCTCCCTGCATCCATCAAACAGGCTTGAAGCGCTTCGGAAACGCCCGCCGCACCCTCTTCCTTGCCCGCAAGAAACACCACAAGGTCCGAAAGGCGACTGCGATAGGAGACGACCTCATCAAAGGGGCCGGTTGCCTCCAGCAATCGAGCGCAAGGCGCACCCGGCGGGCAGGGTTTGGAGACGACCTCAACGTTGGCTGCCGCAGCTGCCTCAATCAGGCTCGCCTTGGCTCTCTCGCCGGCCTGATTGGCCGCATCCTTGGAGGCCGCGATAATGTCCTGGATCACAGCGCCTGAGACCCCCTCGCCCATGAACGGCAATGCCTCGCTGGGATCAGGCCGGATAAACAACCCCTCCACATAGCTGTTATGGCGCTTGGCCACGGCCAGCGCTGCGGCGAGAGCCGTCTGATCACGTGTTCCGCCGGTAAGCGGCACGAGGATCTTGCGAAGGGTCATGAGGGGGCTCCTTAATTTTCGGCCAATGAATGCCTAAAGAATGCTTGGCGAAATCCCTGCAACTGGGTATCAAACGATCCCGCAGTTTGATTGAGTATAGCCGAGTCCCATGACAAAAGCGCCAGCCAAAAAGACGCCCCAAAAGAAGACCAAGAAGCCTGAGCCGCCTCGTGCCTGGCAGCGCATGCTTTCGGGGCGTCGGCTGAACCTGCTGGACCCTTCCCCGCTGGATATCGAGCTCGAAGACATCGCCCATGGCCTGGCCCGGGTGGCCCGCTGGAATGGGCAAACGGTAGGGCGTTGCGCCTTTTCCGTAGCCCAGCATTCTTTGCTGGTCCACGACCTTGCCCTGCAGTTTCGCCCTGGCCTTCCTGCCAAATGGCGCATGGCGGCCTTGCTCCATGATGCGCCGGAATATGTGGTGGGCGATTTGATCAGCCCGTTCAAGGCGGCAGTGGGCATTGATTACAAAGCCTTTGAGCTGCGTCTTCTTGGGGCAATTCATATGCGTTTCAGCCTGCCCGCCATGCCGCCTCAGGCGATCAGTGATCTGATCAAACGAGCCGATATCGCTTCGGCCTATCTGGAGGCCACACAGCTGGCAGGGTTTGAGGAGAAGGAAGCCAAGAAGATCTTTGGCAATCCGCGAGGGTTAAAACCTGTTATTCTTACCCCCCGCCCGGCCCAGGAAATCCAGAAACTTTTCGTTTCCACGTTCAAAGAAGCCGAAGCCCGTAACATGAAGTGACCATCGTGTGATCATTTCCGGCGGGCCGTCTCGCCTTTGACGCAAGGACAGGTTATATCTTGCGCCCAAGTGATAGATTCAAACAGGCCGCTCGCAAAAGATGATCATCGTTTGCCCCCTTTCCGACTTGCCCAAAGCCATCCGCGAGGAACGGCCGAGCGCCATTGTCAGCCTGCTTTCCCCCCATCAAATGGTCCCGCAGATCAATGGATACGAGAATCGCCATTTACGTCTGGAGATGGAAGATGTCTCCGAAGCGCGCCGGGGGGAGAAAGCCCCCGCCAAGGGCCACGTGGATGAGCTTCTAAGCTTTGTGAGGCGCTGGGATCAATCGGCCCCCATCATCATTCATTGCTGGGCGGGGATCAGCCGGTCCACCGCAGCAGCCCTTATCACCCAATGCGCCCTTCATCCAGAGGCAATGGACAAAGATCTGGCAGCTCAGTTGGGCACTGTTGCCCCGCACGCCAAACCTAACCGTTTGTTGATCAAGCATGCTGATGAAACATTGGGCCGAGAAGGTCGCCTGATTGATGCTGCACAAAGCGTATGGACGGACATTTCCATCTACGAAGGCCACCGCTTCTTCTATCCATTGCATGGCAGCTCATGAGCGCTGCGAAGAAATCCCAACGGGTTGAGATTGGATTGCACGCCGCCATTGTAGCCGTGATTGACGAGCTGCCCCATGTGCTGGTTGTGCGCCGCCCATCGCAAGAGAATGGTCAAGAAAAGGGTGAGGCGTGTGCCGCCGTCTATGGTCTGCCGTTTGGCCCTTTTGATCCGGCGCTTCACCGCACGCTGGAAATCGGGCTGCGGGGCTGGGTGGAGGATCAGACTTCGCTGTCTTTAGGCTATGTGGAACAGCTTTACACGTTCGGCGACAAAGATCGCTTTGAAGCCAATAGCGCCGAGGGTGAGCGCGCGGTATCTGTGGGCTATCTGGCCCTAACCCGGGCTGAGGATAAACCTCCGTCTACAGATAATATGTGGCAAAACTGGTATTTTCATTTTCCCTGGGAAGATTGGCGCGAGGGAGATCCTGAGCTTATCGCAGAGGTCATCCGCCCCAAGCTTGAGACCTGGATCCAGGAGAGCGAAACACCAGAGCAAGAGGCTCGGCGAAATGATCGCGCCCGTCTTTGTTTTGGCGGAGAGGACCTTGCCTGGGACGAAGAAAAAGTCCTGGAGCGCTATGAGTTGCTTTACGAGGCAGGCCTGGTGGAAGAAGCCATCCGCGACCAGCGTATGCAGGCGGCGGCCATGGGAACGAGTTTTCCTGAACCTCCGGAAACCTCTCCTGAAGAAAAGTTGGGCGAGCCCATGCAGTTCGACCACCGGCGCATTTTGGCCACGGCCATCGGCCGGCTGCGCGGCAAATTAAAATACCGCCCGGTGGTGTTCGAGCTTATGCCGCCGAGCTTTACTTTGCTGGAGCTGCAAAAAGCCGTAGAGGCCGTCTCCGGCGTCAATCTGCACAAGCAAAATTTCCGCCGTCTGGTAGAAAGCGGCGGCTTGGTGGAGCCCACCGGCAAGCAATCCTCCCGCTCTGGCGGACGTCCCGCCGCGCTGTTTGAATTCCGCCGTGACGTCCTGAAAGAACGCCCCGCCCCCGGCGTGCGGGTCCACGGACGGGGGTAACCCTCAACGCAAACGGCCCGAGATTTCCATCCCGGGCCGCTGAAATTCAATAATGCCTCACGCCTTACCAGATTGAAACGCGCTCCTCTGGCGGCAGGTAGAGCGCATCATCCTCGCTGATACCGAACGCTTCGTACCAGGCATCAATGTTCCGCACCACGCCGTTGACGCGGTATTGCGAAGGACTATGCACACCACTTTGCAGACGCGATACCATGCTATCCTCTGTCCGGACACTCCTGAAGGCCTGCGCCCAGGCGAGGAAGACCCGTTGTTCCCCGGTGTAACCTTCAAGCGTTGGCGCTTCGCTGCCATTGTCGGCCAAATACATGGCATAGGCATGCAGTGCGATAGAGAGCCCGCCCAGGTCACCGATATTTTCGCCCAGGGTCACAGCACCATTCACATTAAGACCCTCGACAGGTGAGAACTCATTATACTGAGCAACAAGCGTTCCCGTGCGGGTCTCGAACGCCGCACGGGCACCTTCGGTCCACCAGTCCCGCAAGAGACCGGTGCCATCGGTGCGGCTGCCCTGATCATCAAAGCCATGGCCAATTTCGTGACCGATAACGCCGCCAATGGCGCCAAAGTTCACAGCCATATCGGCATTCATGTCAAAGAATGGTGCTTGCAGGATAGCTGCCGGGAACACAATCTCGTTCCGGGTTGGGCTGTAATACGCATTCACCCGCTGCGGGCTCATGCCCCATTCCCAAGTGCGGATCGGACCGCCCAGGCGAGAGCGGCTGTCTTCCCATGACCAGGCAGAGATGGCACGGGAGTTCCCGATGAGATCATCGGCGCTGATTTCAATGGTCGAATAATCGCGCCAACGATCAGGAAAGCCAACTTTCGGCGTGAACCCGGCCAACTTGGCCAGAGCTTCAGCGCGGGTTTCCTCATCCATCCAGTCGAGATTATTGATGCGATCTTCATAGGCGCGGATGAGATAGCTTACCAGCTCTTCCATTCGGTCCTTGTTGGATTGCGGGAAGTAGCGGGCCACATAAACCTGACCAATCACTTCGCCCAGACTTCCGCTGGTATAGGACACGGCACGCTGATCCATGGGGCGCTGTTCCTCTACACCGCTAAGGGTGTGGCTGTAGAACTCCCAGCTGGCATGGTCATAGGCTTGCGGTAGTGAGCTGGACTGATTGTCGATGAAATTAAAGGCAAGATACGACGCCCACACATCCACTGGCGTTTCGGCAAAGATCTTTGCCGTATCCTGAATGGCCGTGTTGGTGCGCACCACGAACTCTTCTTCGCCCTCAAGGCCCAGCTCTTCGAAGAAAGCCGTCCAGGGGAACTCCGGCGCATAGGCGCGCAGCTCGTCTGCGGTTTGAAGATCATAGTTGGCAACCCGATCGCGTCGGCGCTCAAGTTCCCAATGGGCATCGGCTAGAGCCGTTTCCAGTGCCATCACGCTTTCGGCGCGGGCGCGGGGGTTATCAATGCCGGCCCGCTCGAAGGTCGCTTCCATGTAGTTCACATAGGCGACGCGATAATTTACAAAGCGCTCGTCTTCATCGAAGTAATAACTTTTCTCTGGCAGGTTAAGGCCGGACTGCCCAAGCCATGTGATATAGCGCGTGGGGTCGCCCGCATCTGGGCTGATGTAAAGACCAACCATGGAAGAATGAGTTGGCCGCCCCATCCAGCGCGCAATATCTTCATGGGTCGAACTTGCCAACACGGCGTCGAGCTCTTCCTGAATGGGAGAGAGGCCTAGTGCCTCAATGCGGCCCCGGTCCATGTAGCTGGCGTAGAGATCGCCAACTTGTTGTTCTTCGTGGCTGCGGTTTATAGCGCTGCTGGCATCTTCGATGATGCCGCGCACTTGTTCCTGGCTTTCAAGATGAAGATTGAGAAAGCCGCCACTTGAGGAATATCCAGCGGGAATTTCGGCACCTTCAATCCAGCCTTCATTGACATAGGTGTTGAAATCATCACCGGGCTGAACCGTCTCGCTGATGTGCTGGGTCTCGATGCCCCAAGTACCCAAGGTTGCCGCCGCATTTTGACCATTCTGGCCCGTGCTCATGGTGGCACAGCCTGCCGTAAGAAGTGCGATGCACGCGCCGCCCAATATTCTCTTTTTCATGTTCATCCCCGCTGAAAACTGCAAATTTGGCGCAATCTAGCCCTTTCCGCCCCGTGGGCGAAATGAAATCTCCGTTAGATTAACGCCGGATTGCCTCGTCTATCCCTCGTGCCTACCCCCCGGGCCTACTCGCCTACCGCGTCCATGACGGCACCGATGAGCGGGCCCATATCGGCGAGATGCTCATTGGGGGTGAACCCAAGCCGCACCACCACAAGATCGTTGCTCGGCAGGATATAGACATGCTGACCCTGATAACCGCTCATGCGAAAGGCATCAGCGGGAACCTCGGGCAGCGGCCCGCCAAAGGGATGAGCCGCCAGCCCATCCTCGGGCGGAAGGTTGAGCCAGTAATGGGCGCCATAATTCCTGTAGGGATTGTTCGGTGTTGGCGTTGCGGAATAATCCACCCAGCCTTCGGGAAGAATGCGCGTGCCCTCCCAGACCCCGTCTTGCAGATAAAGTTGTCCCAGACGAGCCCAGTCCCGCCCGCTTGCGTACATGTAGGACGAGCCAATAAAGGTGCCCGAAGCATCAGGTTCAAACACCGCAGTGTTGGCCCGCAGCGGCAGGAACAGGTTTTCCTGGATGAAGTTGTAATGGTCCTGCGTGGAGCCCCCCACCGTATGGCGAATAAGCCGTGAAAGCATGTTCGAGGTGCCGCTGGCATAAGACCAATGCTCCCCGGGCTCAAACTCCAGCGGCATGGTGGCAGCATAACCGCCCGCATCAGGCTCCAGGCTCAACATGCGGGTAACATGGCTGCCAATGCCATAAGTCTCATCAAACTCAAGCCCACTGGACATGCGCAGCAATTGATCAAGGGTTATTGCACCGCGCGGATCATCTTCGCCCTGCCATTCGGGGATCGCGGGCGCTGCATCCAGATCCAGCAAGCCTTGCCGTACTAGAATGCCAATTTGCGCCTGAGTGATGCCCTTGGCCATGGACCAGCTGTGCAGCGGCGTTGTCAGGTTAACCCCGTCCGCATAATGTTCTGCGATCAGCTCCCCGCGATAGATCACCACCACGGCTTTGGTGTTGCGTGCTTCTTCCGGCAGGTAAGGCTCATCAAATGCCGCCGCTACTGCAGCATCCAGCGCGGCATAATCCACGCCGGGTATTTCGCGCGTGGGCGCGCCATTGCCAAAAGGCCATGGATTATTTGTAGGCGGAGCAAAAAACTGAATGGGAGATACTTCAAAGCTCGGGGTTTCCTCCCCCGGTGCCAGCAGCACGCAACCGATGCCTGCCCGGTGGGTGGCCCGGCGCGAAAACATTCCAAAGAGCGTTACGTCTACGTGGCGCTGATCTTCGTCAACTTCATAGGACGTGTTGGCCAGAATGGAGGACGCAGGGCCGATGGCCTCCGCCATCATCGCCTCTGGCGCAAAGCCCGAAACAAAATGCCCCGAACAAATATTCTTGGCGGCAAAGCCCGTGCCCTGCAACGCCGTGTCTCGGATTGTGGGGTAAAGAAAAACGCTCCCCCCAACAACAAGCACCAAAACCAAACTTCCCAAACCGCTCAAAAACCGTTTCATGAAACGCTCAATCCTTCATACCGGCAAAACCACATCTCCGCTCAACGCATCTCATCCCAATAGAGTGAGCGGCCAATAAAGTGAGCAGGATGTCGCGCAGACTAGTTGAGATAGGGGACCTCATCAAGAAAATGCACGGCGTCTCATTGTCGCGAGATGCAAGGATAACGTCGCGGAACCCGTACCTGACACGGAATGCCAGCGAGAATTATTCGCCTCCAGCAGTGCCCTTCATGCAGCACATCTACGTCATCGCTCCATCGGTCAGGTAAAAGCCGGTCAAGCTGATGGTGTTGATAATTCCGTGGGCAATCACGAGAGGGAAAAGCCGCCGCTTGGTGGTTAAGTATACAGTGCCAAAGATCATCGCCACCATGCCGGTGGCAAAAATCCCCGCGGGCCCCTGGTACGCATGCATGCTCCCAAAGATTACGGCGTGAAGGATCAATGCCGTGGCCCAGCCAACGACACCCCTGCCAAAGAAATCGGCAAGACGGTTCATCAAAAACCCGCGCATGAGCAATTCCTCCCCCAGCGCCGCACCGAACCAGACCACCACCACAAGGTAAGCGGCAAAGACCAGCGGTCTCCCCAGGAAGAATTCAAATCGCTCACTTGCGTCATCCGACATTTCCAGGCCCAACGCCTCGACAATAGGACCCAGAGCAAGCGCCATGAGCAACGCCACCCCCACAACGGCCAGCAGCGCGACACCAATGGTGCGCAACCACTCCCCTCGCCCGTGGGGCAAGACCAGCCCAAAGTCAGCCCACGCAATACCACCGCGCTTCATGAGCACGGTTGCCGCGATGATGGCGCACCAAATGGCAATCCCGCCCGCGCCGATAACCCCCGCGCGGTCCGCGAAATATTTCACGCTCAACATGATGGCAAAAACAACGGCAAGCTCCGCCAGGATGCGGCGGTCAAACAAGGTCTTCATTGATGGGTGTCCCCTCAAAGGCTCTACAGGATTTGAGGAGTAGATGCGCGGGGCGCGGGGTTTGGATGCAGGGGGGGGTAATATCATTGTTCACCAGGAGATTCTCCCGCATTGGCTTTGCGGCGGAGACGGTGGTGATCCTGGCCGATCTCTACGGCACGGTCCAGCCGTTCTTCTTCGTCTGCCTCATCGCCGAACTCTCCCTCGCGCTTTGGTTGCTCGTGCAGGGTGTGGATGAGACGAAGTGGAGGTGATGAGAGTATCGTTCTTGCATATTTGCTTTGTGACCTGAGCCCCATCTTCCCTCCATTTTTGCGGAGAGTCTTCGTACCCGATTGTGGCCTCATGCGGCCTTGATTTCCAGTCTTGTTTTTAGTGCATACTCGGCGGGCGGGATGTTCCCGAGTGCCGAATGGGGTCTCGT
>JAJFIL010000163.1 GCA_021774965.1 Alphaproteobacteria bacterium | reverse complement strand
CTGCAGATCGCGGCCCGCGCGCAAAATGGCCATCGCGGCATCCAGCGGTGGGAGGCCGACATTCGCCCCCTGAGCGACGGCATCGCAGAAGCAGCCCTTGAGCTGGATCAAGCCTTGGCCCGATTGGCCAGCCCTCTTGGCGCGCTGGCAAAATCCTTGCGCGCGCGACTGGATGATGAAGCTGATGAGCTGGAAAGCTCCATCCGCATACGAATTGAAGCTTCCGCAAGAGGCCTTGAGCGTCGCGCCGCGCTGACCCTGCCCGCCTGGCGCAGCATGTTGGACGCCATGGCTCATGAGCCCGGCGAGGATTTTGTCGATTGGTTCGCCATGGAAAACCTTCGGGGGCGCCTATTCGACGTCGGCATTCACCGACACTGGATCGATCCTACGGAACCTTTGGCCACAACAGTCCTGGAGCCCGCCCAAGGAGTTTTCATAACCTCCGCCACCTTGCGCGACCACCAGGCGCCAAGTGACGAAGAGGGCGCCGACCAAGCCAGTTGGTCCAGCGCCGAGGTGCGCACCGGCACGGCCCATCTGGCAGGTGCCGCGCGGCGGGAAAGTTTCGCCTCCCCCTTTGATTATGCCAAAAACACCCGCGTGCTGGTGGTCAATGATCTGGCGAGAGATAATGACGATCAAGTAGCGTCTGCCTTTCGCGAACTTTTCAAGGCCTCCGGTGGCGGGGCGCTAGGGCTCTTTACCGCCATTCACAGATTGCGCGCCGTTCATGAGCGTATCGCCGAGCCGCTGGAAGAAAGCGGCCTGCCTCTCTATGCTCAGCATGTAGACGCCATGGACACGGGCACCTTGGTGGATATTTTCCGCAGTGATCACAATGCCTGCTTGCTGGGCACCGATGCTGTTCGGGACGGCATTGATGTTCCTGGATCAAGCTTGCGCCTCATTGTCTTTGATCGGGTGCCCTGGCCCCGGCCTGATATCCTGCACCGGGCCCGGCGCGCCAAATTCGGCGCACGGACCTATGATGACATGCTGACCCGGCTCAAGCTGAAACAGGCTTATGGGCGCCTGATCCGGCGTCAGGATGACCGGGGCCTATTTGTCATGCTGGATGCCAGGACCCCTTCCCGTCTGCTTGCCGCCCTGCCAGAGGGCGTTGAGATCTCCCGTCTGGGTCTGGCAGAGGCCGTGAAGGCCACTGCGGCGTTTTTTCAGCCTTCTTGATCTCAAATCACCGATTGCATATGGTCCGCGACGGTGAGACCCTTCACCTATTCTGAGATAACGGGAATTCCCATGAGCCAAGTAATCACCCCTGAAGAAGCCCTCATTTATTTGATGGTCCTGGTCTCCGCCGCCGATGCGGATATGACCGATGCCGAGCTTTTGACCATCGGTGAAATCGTGCAAAAATTCCCCGTTTTCGCCAAGTTTGATGCAGAGCGCCTGGTACAGGTCTCTGAGGCTTGCGGTAATATGCTGGCCAATGAAGAAGACGCTGTGCAAAGCATCGTGAATTTGGTGCAGGAATGCCTGCCCCAGAAACTCTATGAGACGGCTTATGCCTGCGCGGTGGAAGTTGCTGCGGCAGATGAAACCGTGGATCAGGAAGAGCTTCGAGTGCTTGAGGTCATCCGCGATACGTTGCGCCTGAGCCGACTTCATTCTGGAGCCATCGAATGGTCCGCTCGTGCGCGGCACATGACGCTTTAATCTGGCTGCTCGCCGGCCTCTGTACTTACAGATTTTTCGCAAACGCAATTGCGGCGGATTGGGCATCTTCCCAATTGGCCTCGATCGTGGTGCCGCTTGCCTTGCGCGGCTTGAAATCATGATCTCCGTCATTCAGCCAATGCAACTTTAGACCAGACGCAAGATCATAGGCTGAAACTTCATCACGCCCGCCGAAGGGGTCCCTCGTGCCCTGACAGATCAGGGTGGGCGTCGCCAAATCCTTCAAGTGCTCAATGCGCAAATTCTCACGTTTATTCGGCGGGCGAAACGGATAACCGAAAACAACAACCCCGGCAGCACCAACCTCATCAGCGATCATCGTGGCCATGCGACCGCCCATGCTTTTGCCAGCCAAGATCAACTGCCCCGAAGGGACCTGGGCAAGTCCAATTGCCTGATGAAAAGCCTCCATCAATTTGGGCGCACGATCCGGCGGGCGGCGACTGCCAGTTTCCCGGCGCGAGGCCATATAGGGAAACTCAAAGCGCACAACACGAAGACCTCCTCGAACAAAAGCCGCCGCAAAGTCCGCCATGAAGGGGGCATCCATGGGCAAGCCCGCTCCATGAGCAAAGACGATTGTGCGGCGCGCTGTGCCCGGTTGATCCGGTGTATCAACAATCAGTTCCATTTGAGAATACTAACGCAGGAGCCGCCTGCCTGCTAGATCACGCAATTACGCCTTGGGGGTTGATCAATTGGGTCAGGCAGACCATTTTGGACAAAACCAAGCCGTTATTGATTCGGAATTGACAATGAAATCGCTTTACTTGCTACGGCACGCTAAATCCGGGTGGGGGAGTATTGATCTAGATGATCATGACCGCACTCTGAGTGAACGGGGCAATGAAGATGCGCCAAAGCTTGCCGCGGCCATAAGCGAGCGTAGGTATGTACCTGATTTAATCGCCTGCTCCAGCGCCCGACGCACCCGCCAGACCCTGGCGCACCTGCAGGCAGTTATAGGAGTGGACATTCCTGTCACGATCCAGCGGGAGCTTTATCTCGCCTCCGATCAAACTATTTTACGCCTGATCCGCAAGACCAAGGATGATCAGGATTCTCTTTTGGTTCTGGGGCACAATCCCGGCATGGAAGATCTGGCAAATCGGCTCTGTGGGCCCGCCTCAGAAAAAACACCACGCTTCCCCACGGCCGCTCTGGCAGCATTTGAATTTGACGTTGATCATTGGCGAGAAGTTGAAACCGGCACAGGGCGCCTGATTGGTTTTATGACACCAAAATCTTTGGCCGCTCAAACCTGATTGGCTTTGATCAGGTTTCTTCCACCCTCGCCTCATCCCCGAGGCTCATGGTGGGCCAGCCAAAAGCAACCTCCTCGTGACTATCCCCAAAAGTAATGCCTTCGCGGCGGGCCACTTCCGTTCCACCCAATCTCTCATAAAATGTGCGTGCCGGATTTCCGCCCAACGCCCAGATCACAAGAGACCTTTGCCCGGCCTGATGCATGGCCGAAAACAATCCGCTTAACAAGGCACGTCCCGCGCCAAGTCTCTGATGATTGGGGTCGACATAAAGAGTGAAGACCTCAGCCCCAAAAGGAAGGTCTCGCGTGCGGGTGGGACCCGCGCTTGCCATTCCAATCACGCCATAGGTTTCATGAGTTGCCACCAGGCAAACGTCCTTGGAAGAAAGATCGCAGATCATCGCTTCCATACGCGACGTGCGACGCTTCGCTGACATAGACAAAAGACCACCATCTCGCAGCAAACCGGCATAAGCATCTTGCCAGGTTTCTACGTAGATACGGCCCATATCAGTCGCATCGCTAACAGTCGCGCGCCGAACGGCGATCACCGCCTTAACTCCTCTTGCCAACTCGAGGCTGCACTTAGCCTCAACGCGATATTTGAGCCAAGTCTGACACAAATCGAAAACCATTGCGACCGTTCCAACGCCATTGATCACAAAAATGTTCCGGAAAAATAATACTCCGTAGAGGAAGAATGTTGCGAATTGCTGCTTCCGTGCCGAAATTTTGCCTTATGGTCTTTTTAAGATGTGTAAACTGTGTTTAACTTCCAATGCGCATGTCTCGCAAGAAGTGGCGCAAGCCAGCGGAAATGGGGGGATTGCTACGGCTGACCGATTGTCATCGGTCAAATGCGCGAGTGCGCGTGCGTGAATGTCCAGACAAATTGGGTAATTGAGGTTCACTCGATTTGGGCGAACGGACACACGTTCGTTTGGATCAAATTAACGATGTTGGGGATACAGTGGCTGGGAAATTGGTTCGACTTTATCGTCGTGTCCGCCAGCGCAGACACATAAATCAAAGTCGAACGCGGGACGATTGAGGACCCACCGACGACGCGGCATGGGATCTTAGTCCAACTACTCCGCGTCAGGTAGACCCGATAGCTTACGCATGTTGCGCAGAGCAAGTGGAACCTAAGGTGGACGATCCTATGAACGAAGAACGCGACATCTTCGATATCTTTTCCAAAGACTACGAACGTGAGCGGCATGAATCAATGTCACTGCGCGACTACCTGCTTGGCGCGCGCGACAACCCAATGATGTATGCCAGTTCGGCAGAGCGCATGATCGCCGCCATTGGCGAGCCTGAATACATTGATACGTCGAAGGATCCGCGTCTATCACGTCTTCACTTCAATCGCACAATCAAACAGTACCCATCGTTCAAAGGTTTCTTCGGAATGGAAGATACCATTGAGCGGATCGTGGGTTACTTCGTGCATGCAGCTCAGGGTCTCGAGGAAAAGCGTCAGATCCTTTATCTTCTCGGCCCTGTTGGTGGCGGCAAGTCGTCCCTTGCTGAACGCCTCAAGGATCTGATGGAAGTAAATCCCATCTATGTTCTGAAAGCTGGTGATCAGATCAGCCCGATTTATGAGAGCCCGCTGGGTCTGTTCCAAACCACCGGTGAGATGGCCGATGTGTTGGAAGAAAAATACGGCATCGAAAAGCGCCGTTTGACCGGCATCATGAGCCCCTGGGCCGTAAAACGCCTTGATGAATTCGGCGGTGATATTTCCAAGTTTGAGGTGGTGCGCATGTACCCCTCCAAGCTGCGCCAAATCGCTGTCGCCAAAACAGAACCTGGCGATGAGAACAATCAGGATATCTCTGCCCTTGTCGGCAAGGTCGATATCCGCAAGCTGGAGCACTACGCCCAGAACGACCCAGATGCCTACAGTTATTCCGGCGGCTTGAGCTATGCCAATCAAGGCATGCTTGAGTTTGTGGAAATGTTCAAGGCACCGATCAAAGTCCTGCACCCGCTTTTGACGGCAACGCAGGAAGGTAACTACATCGGCACAGAGTCTCTTGGCCCTATCCCTTTCACGGGCGGTGTTCTCGCTCACTCCAACGAGGCTGAATGGTCTTTGTTCAAGGCGAACAAAAACAATGAAGCCTTCCTGGACCGCATCTGTGTAGTGAAGGTTCCGTATTGCCTGCGCGCCGCGGAAGAAACCAAGATTTATGAGAAGCTGGTCTCGACATCTGAGCTCGGCTCATCGCCCTGCGCGCCTGAGACCTTGTCCATGCTGTCTCGGTTCTCCGTACTCACGCGCCTTAAGGAACATGAGAACTCAAACCTCTATTCCAAAATGCGTGTCTATGATGGCGAGAAACTGAAAGACACGGACCCCAAGGCCAAGTCCTTGCAGGAATACAAATCCACTGCGGGCGTGGACGAAGGCATGAACGGTATCTCCACACGCTTTGCTTTTAAGGTGCTTTCGGAAACATTCAACTTCGACACTAACGAAGTGGCCGCGGACCCGGTTCATCTGATGTACGTTCTGGAAAACGCCATCCGGCGGGAGCAATATCCAGACGACCAGGAAAAGAAATACCTGGAGTTCATCAAGGCTGATCTGGCGCCGCGCTATGCGGACTTTATCGGCAAGGAAATTCAGAAAGCCTATCTGGAAAGTTATTCTGAATACGGACAAAACCTCTTTGACCGCTACCTCTCCTATGCAGATGCGTGGATCGAAGATCAAGACTACAAGGATGCGGACACCGGACAGCTGATGGACCGAGAGATCCTGAACCAGGAACTTTCCAAGATCGAAAAGCCCGCTGGCATTGCCAATCCCAAGGACTTCCGCAACGAAGTGGTGAAGTTTGCTCTTCGCGCCCGGGCAGCCAATGAGGGTCAGAACCCAAGTTGGACGTCTTACGAGAAGCTGCGCAGCGTGATTGAAAAACGCATGTTCAGCCAGGTGGAAGACCTTCTGCCGGTGATCAGCTTTGAGTCCAAGAAGGATTCATCGATCCAGGACAAGCATAATGACTTTGTCGAGCGGATGCTGTCTCGCGGCTACACCCAGCGCCAGGTAAGGCGCCTGGTGGAATGGTACATGCGCGTGAACAAGGCGGGGTAATGGGGGCGGCTCCCGGGGCGCATATTGCCCCCGGGAGACCCCGCCTTCAATTAGGAGCAGACTAAACTATGGGCCCCCACTTCATTGATCGACGGCTGAACCCCAAAGGCAAAAGCCTGGGCAATCGCCAGCGTTTCCTGCGCCGCGCGCGCGGACAGATTCGCGATGCCGTTCAGAAATCTCTGAAAGAGCGCAAAGTCGGCGACTTTGATAAAAAGCAAAAAGTCAAAATCTCTTCCAAGAGCACTGAAGAGCCGCGTTTCCGCTTTGACCGCAGTGGAGGGGAACGTGATTTTGTCCATCCGGGCAATAAAGAGTTCATGGAAGGCGATCAGATCAAGAAGCCCCGCTCCGGTGCCGGTGGTCGCGGCAAGAACGCCAGCGATAGCGGCGAGGGGGAGGACGACTTTCAGTTCACCCTGACGCAAGACGAAGTTCTGGACATCTTCTTTGAAGATCTGGAACTGCCGAACCTGATCAAGACCTCCATGAAGGAATTGACCACGACTGCATGGCGCCGCGCTGGCATGACCACCGCGGGCACCCCATCCAATCTCAATCTGTTGCGCACCATGCGTAATTCCTTTGGTCGCCGTCTGGCCTTGAAACGCCCCAGCAACGAACAAGTCACGGAGCTGAAAGAACGCCTGTTCGCGCTGGAAACCATCAGCCAGCCCACAGAAGATCAGCGTAAAGAGCTGGCCAAGCTGCATGAAGAGCTGGATGCCCTGGAAGCCAAGCGTCGCTGGGTGCCTTACATAGACCCCATCGATGTGCGCTTTAACACCTATGAGCAATATCCTGTGCCGGTTAGCCGGGCCGTGATGTTCTGCCTGATGGATGTCTCGGGCTCCATGGGCGAGCGGGAGAAAGATCTCGCCAAACGCTTTTTCATGTTGCTGCATCTCTTCCTCAAACGCCGTTATGAGCGCCTGGATGTTGTCTTCATTCGCCATACCCACGAAGCCCAGGAAGTGGATGAGGAAACCTTCTTCTATTCGCGTCAGTCCGGCGGCACCATCGTCTCCACGGCGCTGGATGTCATGCTGGACGTCTGGAAGGACCGGTATGCGCCGGACGAATGGAACATCTATGTAGCGCAAGCCTCTGACGGCTATACCCAGTCCGGCGATGCTGCCCGCTGCGTTGAGCTGCTCAACGAAGAGGTCATGCCCTACAGCCAGTACTACGCCTATATCGAAATTCTTGATGAGCGGGAAATGGAAGTTTTCGCCGATGAAGATCAAGGCGCGGAGCTTTGGCGCGCTTATCGCACGGTTCACAAGGAATGGCCTCAGTTTGCAACCAAGCGCATTGCCCGGCCTCAAGATATCTTCCCGGTTTTCCGAGAACTCTTTTCCAAGGACGCGGAGATGGCCAAGAAATGAGCGATAAACTTCTTTTCAAAGATGCCGAATGGGATTTCACCATGTTGGACCGAGTGTTCGACGCGGTGGAAGAGATTGCGCTCAATGATCTGGGCCTTGAGACTTATCCCAATCAGGTGGAGATCATCTCCTCCGAGCAAATGCTTGATGCCTATTCCGCCCATGGCATGCCGCTGATGTATAATCACTGGTCCTTCGGCAAGGTCTTTGCCCGTGAGGAGACCATGTATCAGAAAGGCCATATGGGCCTTGCCTATGAGATCGTGATCAATTCCATCCCGTGCATTTCCTTCTTGATGGAAGAAAATACCATGACCATGCAGACGCTGGTGATGGCGCATGCGTGTTTCGGCCACAATCATTTTTTCAAGAACAATTACTTGTTCCAGCAATGGACCGATGCCGAAGGCATTCTGGATTACTTGGCTTTTGCCAAACGCTACATCACTACGTGCGAGGAGAAGTATGGGTTTGAGGAAGTCGAGACCATTCTGGATTCTGCTCACGCCATTATGGATCAGGGCGTGTTTCGCTATCAGCGGCCCCCTCGCCTCTCCGACGAAGAACAAATGACGCGGATTCGTGAGCGCCTTGCCTATGATGAAGCCAACTTCAACGACCTATGGCGCACCCTTCCCAATGCTGAAGGGGAAAGCGCCGCCGCACCAGATGCCATGAGCCCCGTTGAGACCATGGTTGAAGAAGACAAAGTGCGCATGAAACTGCCGGAAGAGAACCTTCTCTATTTTCTGGAAAAGCACTCACCGATCCTGCGCCCCTGGCAGCGGGAGCTGTTGCGCATCGTGCGTAATGTTTCGCAGTATTTCTATCCGCAGAAGCAAACCAAAGTAATGAACGAGGGCTGCGCGACCTTTGTGCACCATTACATCATGCAGGAGCTGCACAAGCGCGGGCAAATCAATGATGGGGCTCTGTTGGAGTTTCTCCATTCCCATTCTTCGGTGATTTTTCAACCGGCCTTTGATGATCAACGCTATTCCGGGTTCAACCCTTACGCATTGGGTTTTGCCATGATGGAAGACATCAAGCGCATCTGCGAAGAGCCCACCGAAGAGGATCTTCATTTCTTCCCGAGCTTTGCGGGCACGGGAAAATGGCGCGAGGAGCTGAAATACGCCTGGGCCAATTTCCGCGATGAAAGCTTTATCCAGCAATATCTCAGCCCCAAGGTGATGCGCGATTTCCGCCTCTTTGCCATTCATGACAGCAGCGAGGCGCCCAACTATCTGGTCTCCGCCATCCATGACGAGGCAGGTTTTCGCAAGGTGCGCAATGAGTTGGCCCGGATGTTCGATATTGGCCAGCTGGAGCCTAACCTTCAGGTCGTAGAAGCCAATGTGCGGGGAAACCGCAAATTAAACCTGCAGCACGCCATGCACCAGGGTGTGCCATTGGACGAAAAACTCCGCAAAAAGGTGATGGTCCACATTGAGCGCCTGTGGGGTCATGAAGTTGAATTTTCGACTATAGACGCAGCGGACCTAGCCGCTTAGATTACGCCCCGCAAATCTATCGCGGGGGAGCATATCCATGGGGCTTACACTTACTCTGATCATCCTTTTTGGCGCGGCAGCCGTCGTGGCGCTATCTCGCTATATGACCAATCGCCCCTATGAGCCGGGCAAGGCCCGCCACATCCCCTGGAACCTCATCATGATCACCGCCGCAGCCGTTGGCATCCTCATGCTCGTGCACGTCTTCTCTCTCATCGGGATTGATGTGGGCGGCGGCAGGCGGATGCCATAGCTTCCTGCTCACGCCAGCGCGCTCAAACGCGCACGGCTCCGCAAGGGCGTTGCAGCGGCAACGCACCGTGGTCACAGCCTCAAAAAGACATTCAGGGGCGTGTTTGACACAAGAATTTCCGAAAAATTGGAGCGGGTGATGGGGATCGAACCCACGGCCCTCAGCTTGGGAAGCTGATGCTCTACCACTGAGCTACACCCGCCTGTGTGCGGAAGTGTGCATGATTACTCCGCATCCGTCCAGAAGGGGTTCGGGCATGGGCGGGAGGTTGATCGGGAAGAGATTGGGAATGGTGGAGCAGAAAGCGGTTAGATTGGTTGCAATTTCCTCTATGCACCAGAGGCTAAATCTAACGAAGGACCGCCATCTATTTCTCTAATGGGATCATCCTGACAATTGGCGTGCTCTGTAATGGCCTCCAGCAACCCTATAGGGCTTACAGGCTTTGAAACATACCCGTTCATCCCTGCACCAAGATATTCCTCTTTATCACCCTTCATAACATTAGCGGTGACTGCGACAATTGGTATACGACCCTTCGTTCCATTCATAGATCTGATATGCTTAGTTGCAATAACCCCATCCATCACTGGCATGTTGATATCCATCAGGACCAAATCAAAGGACCCTTCCAGCATAGCATCAACAGCCAGTTGACCATTCTCGACAATCTCGAACTCAAAGCCCAAAGCATTCAAAATCCTGGACATGATTTTCTGGTTCACCTTGTTATCTTCTGCCACGAGAAGGTACGGCAACCCTGTTGGGGTTTCATCTAAACTTTCCGGTTTTTCCTGGACGTCAAGATCATCGGGAACTGGCGTTGATGCCACCCTTTCACCAACAATCGTAAACCAGAACGTTGAGCCTTCCCCAGGCACTGACTCTACGCCAATTTCCCCGCCCATTAACTCCGCCAGCTGTTTGGAGATGGTAAGGCCCAGCCCAGTACCACCATATTTGCGGGTAGTGGATTGATCTGCCTGACTAAAGGATTGGAATATCCGTGATTGCTGATCAGCATTCAGACCAATGCCAGTATCCTTGACTTCAAATTTGGTTTCAATCTGGCCATCAACCAAAGCCCGTTGAGACAAGCTAATCTCAATGCTCCCCTCATGCGTGAACTTCTTGGCGTTGCTGATTAGATTGTTTAATACCTGTCCTATGCGTGTACTATCACCAATGACAGACGGGGCGATCAAATCAACTGAGATGTTTTGAATGTATTCAACGCCACTTTCCTCAATCTGATCCTTTAGAAGGGAAGAGACCGTTCTCACCTTCGCTTCAATATCCACCTCCATTAGCTCAAGCTCGACCTTACCTGCTTCAATCTTTGAGAGGTCAAGAATGTCATTGAGAAGGGTCAGGAGCGTGTTCCCTGACTCTTGGATGATCTCGATATTCTCCCGTGTTTCATCAGGAAGATCAGACATCAGCATGAGCTGAGCCATCCCCAGCACCCCGTTCATGGGTGTGCGGATCTCATGGCTCATGCTCGCCAGGAAATCCGACTTGGAACGGTTTGCCGCATCGGCCTCTTCAGCTAATTCAATAAATCGTGCTGCATCAATCTCGATGCGTTCATTTGCATCACGGAGGCTTTCGTTCGATTGCTCAAGTTCACGGCTGTACAAGTCTTTAAGGTGTTCAATTTCCTTCTCCGCCGTAACGTCCCGAAGAACGCCAACATACTTTACGCTCAAATTTTCAGTTGCTGAATTGACCGTAATATCAATCGGAAATATTGAACCATCTTTCCTGACACCTTCCAAAACACGTCGCCGACCAATTTTTTTGCTACTGTCAACGCTAGAATCCTTTATAAATTTTTGGTGGTGCTCACCAATATGGACTGGCATCAATATTTCAATTGGTTCCCCCAACAGCTCAGTTTCATCTTTGTAACCGAATATCTGCAAGGTAGCCCTATTGAGGCTTTCAATTTTTCCTGAGGTATTAATGACTACAATTGAATCTGAAACACTGTCAGCGGCTCTCGCTACAGCAGATTCTTCAATAACATTTTGGGTAACCCTTATAATCGGCCAAGAGCAGAGTAGCAAAAGAAGGACACCGTCAACAAATGGTTCGACGTGCTGCGGCATATCGAGCTCAAAGAATATGAACCCGAACATGATGAGCACTTCTGCTACAAAAATGATCACCGCAATCTTGCTGATTGTGATGAAAAGGTTTTTCACATAAGGGTTCCAAATCTTGGCAGCGTGGATTTCCAACGCAATTCTCAATGAATGAGTAATGTTTGAATTCATCTGCCTTCCTCACTCAAGCTGAAGATGACCAGTTATTGCACCAGAATATGAAATTCGTATAAATCGCAACAACAAAGGTCGACGGCAGTATCGATCGTAGGAAAGGGCTATATGATCAATCTGTGATCAATGAACTGGGCCAAGACATCGAAGTTAAATGAAAGTAAAATTGTCGAGTTTGGCATTGTTTTACTGACTAGAAACCGCCCTCTTCCCAATCCTGAGAATGTTTCCATCAGGATTCCGCTTGTTTCCTACACTATCGCCTCAGCTTCAGAAGCTGACATCCCAGTTCAAACGCCATTCAGCTGCTCAATAACATCCCGAGCCTACCAATATCGTATGTACTAATAGGTTCGTTTCAGGGCCTTGGGGATACCTAAATCAATTAAGATTGCTGGATTTGATTTCGATCAGATAGGCGAATCGAAGGCCTCGGTAAATCAGCCACAAAGCTTCTGGCCATTCTACCTAAATAATCCAGCACTGGGAATTTCACTTTGACATTAATTCCAAATGAACGTCTTTCCCGTTGCAGCATCTTGAATTGCTTCTTTTGATCATATGCCGAGAGCCGCAGTGCCTGGTCGATGTCTAAGTTTCCCTTCTGCAGTTCTCTGATGAGCTCAGGGATACCGTGTATTCTGATCCGACGGGCAGCTTGGACGTCGGATTCTGACACGCCGTACATTTCAGCGACCTCTTCCACCGTGAATTCGTAATCCAATTGTATCTCCCAACCTTCCATAAGCTAAAGGGCGAAGATACATTACCGAACACAACAAAACTTTAATCGATTAGAAGGCTTGGTTAAGGCGTATTTACGTTGGAGCACCATTCAGCTGCTTAATAATGCAAAGACCCCATGTTATGTAAAGCGTCCACCCCCTTTTGGTACCAACCATTGAATACAATTCAGCGCTCTACCACTGAGATACACCCGCACGAGCGCGGCGTACTGCATGGAATGGGTGGTGGCGTCCAGAGCGGTGTGAGGGGTGGGTGTGGAACATTGATGGTATCAAACATCAACCTCTGCGTCGGGATAGAAAACGTGCTGCAAAAAAACTCATGAAGGCAATCACACCCCACCCGATGATGATGGCCTGAATCATGTTTTGCAGACCAGACAGAAAAACGAAGAGATCGGCCGTTCCAGCTTTCCACCATACCCACTCGCCGGCCAGGTCCGTGGCCAACATTGGATTGCCGGTTTCGAGGATGATGAAGCCGTCGCCGGTGTTGGGGTCAAGCCGAGCCGCCGAATTGATGGCGGGCTCGTTATTGCCGTCGTGTCCGACAATAAAGCCGCCTGATTTGGCTGGCGCATAAAGGATTGCGCCGAGGCCCCAGATAGCAGCGCCCATTTGAAATCCATGTGGCTCGCGCATCATTTCAACAGTTTCAGGTGTCAAAACACCCCGCCCGACAGGCTCGCCGTCTGGTCCGGGGAAATGAGCCCTGATCAGCCGTTCAAGATCATGGGTGCTGGTGTAGAGCGAAGTTGCGGCAAGAGATGTAAAGCGATAACGAACTGCCGGCCTGCCATCGACACCATAAATCTCCGCCACATTGGGCGTTTCTTCAAGATCAACTCGATAAGTCGAGCGTGTCATTCCGAGAGGTTCAAAGACTGCACGGCTCATATAGCTCTCGAAACTCTGCTGGGTCACCTCTTCGATAATCAGTTGTAGCAGAGTATACCCGCCGCCGGAGTATATCCACTCTGATCCTGGTTCACGTCCTACTCGGACACGACCATCGTTGCCAGGCGAGGCATTGGCCTGTGTCAGAGAAGCTTCCAGTAACCTGACCTCAGAATCCGGAGGATATCCGGCGTAACCCAGGCCATCTGTCAATCCAGCAGTGTGACTGAGGAGACGCCGGACGGTCACACCATCATTGTCAAAATCACTCGGTGGTAGAGACCACCGCGTAAGGTATGTGGATACAGGCGCATCAAGATCAAGCTCGCCGGCTTCAACCAGAGTCATAACTCCCCAGGCAGCGACCCACTTTCCGAGGGAGGCCACCTGGAATAGAGTGTCCCCATCAACATTGTTTCCAATTGAAGTGAAGTGCCGACTATAGACCTCGCCGTTTTCAATTAATGTAAACGCGACATTGCCGACATATCTTGAATCTAGGGTCTCTACGACTGCATCGGCAAAGCCCCTTGCATCACCGTCATCCGCCAAATTCTTGTGCCATCAACCATCCAGTGTTCCAATGTATATGAATGCTGCCCAGGCAACCGCACCTACAATAGCGAAAACCAGCCAGTCTCGGACAAATCTTGCCATTCTTTCCCCCAAATTCTTGACTGAAATAATCCGCCCGGTGATCTCCACCTATGCGACTGTATTATTCCCGTCCCTCCGTCCCAAGTACGATGCTTTGCGATTTAGGCAAAAACGTGGCTTGACTTGAGCAGCAATCGAGAAGATGGGGTGTCAGGGATTTCGCGATGGGTGGAGCTGCGGCTTTTGAACGAACTCAAACATGACCAACGCTTTAGCTGAAATATGCAGAAAGCAACCTTTCATACTGCTGGAAATGTGCGAGAGGTCCAGAGCGTTGCGAGGGGTGGGCCGGGAGTGAACCGTGTGACCGCCTGTTCCTTCAAATGGTTGTCCGCTGTCTGCCCTCTCACCCGCCACCTTGCAGAGAAGCCTTCCGCAACATCTTTATGCCGCTTTAACCAAGATATTGCGAAATAGTACCCGACATTTCATTCAATTTCGACTAGAGTTCTTTGATGCTTGAGTATTGCAACGATATTGCCAAACGCCTGCAAGGCGATGACTTTTTGTCATTCATTCATGACCAGATGATTGGTCATGATGAGGTTCTAACCTCGCCCTTTGGCACCCAACCGCTGGTCTATGCGGACTATACGGCGTCCGGTCGATGTCTGAAGTTTGTGGAAGACCACTTGCAAGGCATCTCGCGCGTCTATGCAAATTCTCATACAGAAGATGACTTTACCGGGCGGCAGATGACAGAGCTTCTTCATGAAGCCGAATCCGTCATCAAGAACTGTGTGAACGCCAGTGCCAATGACTACATTATCGCTTGCGGCACGGGGGCCACCGGCGCGATTGAAAAACTGCAACAGGTTCTTGGCATCGCTTTGACGCCTGCCACGCGGGACACCATCTTCCGCCTCCTGCACGACCAATGCGGCGAGAAGTCCTATGATGAGATCGTGGAGCATATCTCCCGCAGCCAGCCGGTTGTTTTCGTCGGCCCTTTTGAGCACCATTCAAACGAGATTTCGTGGCGAGAAGGTCTGTGTACGGTTGTTCCCATACGATTGGCGACGGACGGCGGCGTTGACCTTGAACACCTGGAACAGGAACTTCAACGATCCGAATTCCAAGGGCGACGCCTGATTGGGGCTTTTTCTGCAGCTTCCAATGTTACCGGCATGCGCTCGGATGTTCACAAGATTGCGACAATCCTTCATCGTTTTGGCGCGATTGCCTGTTTCGACTATGCCGCAGCGGCGCCTTATGTGGAGATTGACATGAACCCCCCAGAGGGTGCCTATGACGGCGATGCCTCTCTGGATGCGGTTGTTCTCTCGCCTCATAAATTTCTGGGTGGCCCCGGCTCAAGCGGTGTATTGCTAATCAAGGACCACATTTATCGCTCCGACCTGCCGCCTACGGTCAGTGCCGGGGGAACCGTATCTTACGTCGGTCCAACGCATCAGGACTATTATGAGGATGTTGAGGAACGCGAGAAGCCAGGAACGCCCGGTATTCTGCAATTTGCCAAGGCCGCTCTTGCGTTTGATCTCAAGCATCGGATTAGCATCGAACGCATTGAGGCATCTGAAAGCGAATACCTGATGCGGGCCCTTGATAGGTGGCAGCCTGATCCCGCTATAGAGATTTTGGGCAATCCAGATCCGGCGCGGCGTATCGGCATTGTTTCGCTGAACATCAGCGATCCCAGAGGTGGTGTCATTCATCCAAAACTCGTAACAAAACTTCTAAACGATCTTTTTGGTATTCAATCTCGGGCCGGGTGTTCCTGCGCGGGACCCTATGGCCATCGACTTCTTGATATTGATGAGACCGCGTCACAGCTTTATCGCGACCAAATAAACGTTGGCCACGAAGGTTTCAAACCCGGTTGGTGTCGGATTAATTTCCACTATGCCATGAGCACGGAAGAGGTGGACTACATTATCGAAGCAATCAGTTTTATCGCCAAGGCCGGTTATCGCTTCGTCCACCTTTACAATTTCTGCACACGCACCGGGAAATGGACCGCCCTTCCCTCGGCAGAACACATCGCGGCTCTCAAATTTCAACCTTCAATTCTCAACAAAGTGCTTGGAGCGTTGAGCAACGGAACCCGCAACCGCCAGGCGATGCTGGACACTTGCCTGAAGAATGCAATTTCCCTTTCAGATAAACTGGAAGACGAAGCCCCCAAAGCCTCCGATAGATTTGAAGGTGATATGGAAGATGTCCGCTTCTTTTCCTTCTTCCATCAAGACCCAGGCCGGTTTGCCCAAGTTCGGTGAGCGGGCGCGACATTGTTGCATCCAATCGCCGCTGGCCGATACATTGAGAACGGACTAAGCTATAGGCTGGATCAATGTGTAGGATCGGATTGGCGCGATGAAACAACTTTCCATCTTAGCTCTTGTCTTCAGTGTACCATTCCTGGCTACTGGCAATGTCGCCGTAGCGCAAGATCAGCAGCCTCAAAAGCCTGGTGCGCAGGCGAGCAACGATGCAGGTGTAGATTTGCGGCCGTATTTGCAAAGAGGCTCATCTGCATCACAGCTTGCCTCTGCAGCAGCGTTCCTAGAAGACTGCGCAGTTCCTCTGACCTTTGAGGAACAACGTGAAGATAGTCGCTGGACGCTGACCGTCATCTGTAGTGAAGCCGACAACCCTGCGGGGGTCGATCTCGAGTTTAGAACACATGAGACCAGCGGAGCCTACCCGTTCTTGGAGCCGCTATCGTTCACCGCTATTCCTTGAACCGGAAACCGCAGTGCACTGCCTGCCCCCTTGGACATGGTCCAGCGCATTGCGACAGGTGTGCGGAAAGTGCGGCAGTTGGGCCGAAGCAATCGGTTTGGTGGTACCTTCGAACACGACAGTGGCAAGATACTTCTCTGCTCCACCAGAACTTACCAGGCCATTTGATCAAACAGCTTGAGGAATATCCCTTGGGAAAACTGTAAGCGTCACAATCATGACAACGTTGCCCGCCTCATTCATAAATGGAAGACCGACAACACTATAGACTCTATAATCTTTCGGAGCCCACGGAGCCTTGCCTGAATAGAAATAGGGGGTTTTGTGTTGCACAACCCACTCTATTCTCTCCATGAGGCCCTCTGCTCCCTTCAATTTGGAAATAGTCACCCCTGTGAAGTCCGCACCCCACAACTCGATGAGTTCACACCCAGATAATTTGCATACGAATTGTCCTGACACCTCATCAACTGACAGAATTGTGAGGTTTGCGGCGTATTCAGTAAGATCAAGGACGTCGAATATATCTTGTCGAGGTGCCTCTGACGACCCCTTCAGATTTTTCCAATAGTCTAAAAAATGCTTCTGCGATTCTGTGTCCAGATTGTCAATATCTGGATTTCCAACAAAATCTCTCATAGCACTCATAATCAACGTAGATCACTCCCTCAGGCGTCTCAATGACTCGCACCAAATTGATCGTCGGGGTGGTCCCTTTTGGGCCACTCAATTGTTGTATTAAATCTTGGTTAGGATTTCGTGAAAGGCGCAAACTCATAGTATTGCGCCAAATTGCATAAATTTAACGTCTCCGCCCATATCCCATCCGTACTCTTATCAAGCAACATCACCTGACTTTGATGTTCTTTCCCATCCTGTTGAAGGGCATCTCCACAAAGCGATGGCTCAAGTAAGCAAGGAAGATAATGAGCACGATGCCAAGGAACACCAAGGCCGTTCCGATCGGTTCGCTCACAACGACTTTTTTTTCCAACCCTTCGCCCAAGTCCATCATCGTCGTTAAACCGAACACCTGCCCCAGCACTTGTTTGAGCACGTACCACACCACTGTGTGGATCATGTAGATCCCATAGCTGACGGTTCCCAGAAAGACTAAGGCCTTGGAATTGAGATAGTGCTTCAGATGGCTATCCCCGCCCCACAACAATGCCAGCATGAGGAACGCAAATATAAAGGGATGGACCAGGTGGTCTAGCGTATCGCCATAGCAAACAGACACAATTGCCAGGATAAGGGCGATATAGGCCAGCCAACTTGGGATCTTTGGTTTGATTTTGGAATAGAGAACATAGGTCAAAGCACCCAGGAAAAATGAATAGGTGCAAGTAAAAAGGACCCAAATTGTTCCCGTGGTGGGTGGCCTGAAAACAATGATTACCAATGCGGAAAGAGCAACGACGCAGAAATAGGCAAACACCCTCCATCCTTTTGATACGGCTAGAAGCACGCCAGCGAAAACCGCGTAGGTATAGAACTCAGACGAGATCGACCAGCTGGGGCCGTTGAAAGTGAATTCGCTTTCAAAAAATGCCTGGGTCAAAAACAAGTTGTTGACGAACGCGCCAAAGTCACTGATCGAAAAGGCAGCGTTCGCTGGCGTTGCCCCCGTTATCTTCACAAAGATGATCTTAACAATCCCAAGCCCGACAAAGGCAATGAGCGTGAGCAGGTGCAAAGGATAAAGCCTCAAGAACCGCTTTGTTTGAAACCCGACAAAGGAGGAAATACTGGAAAGACGGTCGCTATAATTATAGGCGATGACAAAGCCGCTTAGAACAAAGAAGAAATCGACCATCAATCCACCGTTCATCACGAACGGATTACTCAGAAGCAATGAGTCGCGTGCGAATGTCCGGGCATGAAGAAGTACGACGGTGAGCGCGGCGATCCCCCGAAGAGATTCCAGATAGAGAAGCTTTTCCTTTTGAACGGCCAGGCTGCTCAAATTCACCTGATCTGACACTTGGGCTCTCCACTACACTAATAGAATGCGAAAACTACTGCACCCTTGCCGCAAACACCAATGCTAATTGCGCCAGGATCCAGGCCATCCTCTAGCTCTCAATAGACCTCTGAACAGGGGGCTTTTCCCCCAAAGAATCTATGGCGAATCACGTGCTCTTATGCAGTTCTGCAGCATGCGTGAATCTGCTTTTCGGCAAAGATCGATGAGCAGACTTTGCTCGTGCTGAGATTGGCTGAGTTTTATCGCTCCTGGACGGAGGAGCTGCCCTTTTTACCTGGGCATATGAGGGGAGTTTTCCTAATGGACGTCATCCTAACGGACCTGAAGTACACGGTCATCGCCGGGTTGGTGCTGACTGTTGTGGTTATTCTTATTGCGCCGATGATTGCCGGCTAGGAAGGGAGACAAGATAATGGAATTTCTCGACCTTGCACTACTCATTCGTTGGTTCCACGTGATCTCGGGCATCATGTGGATTGGCCTCTTGTGGTATTTCAACTTTGTGCAAATACCCACCATGCCGAGAATCCCTGACGAACTAAAACCTGCTATCGGCAAACATATCGCACCAGCGGCTTTGTTCTGGTTCCGCTGGGCTGCTGCCTCGACGGTTCTTTTCGGTCTTGTGCTGGCATTTGCTCGCGGTTATCTCCACAACGCCATGACGCTTGGTTTCGGTCAGGGCTCTGTTGCCATGACCATGATTGGCATCGGCATGTGGTTCGGCCTGATCATGGCCTTCAATGTGTGGTTCATCATCTGGCCCAAGCAAAAGATCGCTCTTGGCCTTGTTGAGGCAGACGCAGAGGCCAAGCCAAAGGCAGCGCGCACTGCAATGTTGTTCTCTCGGACCAACACGCTGCTCTCGATCCCCATGCTCTATTGCATGCTGGCTTTTGCGCACGGCGTCTAAGGCTTTCAAGTTCTCATTCAGAAGGGCCGGGGCCACCTCCGGCCCTTTTTGTATGGGCTACTTTGGCATTTCATCAAAAGACGTTATTGATGGATTGGGCGGGCTCCAATGCGGCGCGTCTGAAACATAGACATTAGAAATGGGAACAAAGTCCGTATCATAGTCCAACGTGGGGGCAAATATCCCAATGATATGTGTGTTTGCGCCGCTTTGGCCCCAAACAGGTGTGGCGCACTCTGCGCACCTGCCCCAGGTCACTGTAGTACCGTCTTCCAATCCTCGCTGGTACTCGACAATTGGACCGTCAACTTTTAGGGATGCCGCTGGAATTGTAAGAGAGGTGCTATGCGGGGCTCCTGTCCATAGCTGACAACTTTTGCAATAGCAGTTTGAAGACCAGAGAGGTTTT
>JAJFIL010000162.1 GCA_021774965.1 Alphaproteobacteria bacterium | reverse complement strand
GGAAGGGGTAGTTGGTTCAAAGGAAAATATCTTGAGGAATAAACTATGGTAAAACTGATCAACAAAAATGGGATGGAAATCCATAATTCAGCAAAACATGTATTTGAGGAACTGATGCGGGGTACCGGGAGCGTAATGGCCGATAAATCATCCATTTTTATAGAAAGTAAAAGTTTTAATGAAAAATATATTGTAGTATCAAGGGTCCCGGAATCGCAGGGGGCTGTGGTGACGAACAAATTCCCGCAATCCCGGTTTAAGGACGCTTGGGCGCTTTTTTGTAATTGACTCAAAATCAATCCGTTTTGAAAGTAATTTTGAAACAAATAATTCTCCCCAAAATACGTTTTTTGAGAAATCCGTCATGAACAACTGGCTCATGCTCACTCTTGTGGGTAAAGATCACGCTGGCATCGTTGCAAAAATCACCGAAGCCTTATACCTGAATAAATGTAATCTTGGCGAGGCTTCAATGACCCGTCTCGGGGGGAACTTCACGATCATGCTGATGGTTCAGTTTGAAGGCGCGGCGGAAGAATTGCATCATACCCTTCAACCCGTATGCGACTCCCTGAGCCTTCGCCATCATGTGGATAAAATCAAAGGGGAATTGCACCATCATTTGGAGCCGAATGTCCGGCTAAGTGTTTACGGAGCCGATAGACCGGGAATCGTGGCTCAGGTCACTCGTGTTTTGGCAGATACGGGGCTTAACGTCCTTAACCTGGAATCGGACGTGGGCGGGACTGGCAACGATCCATTGTATATCATGCATATAGAAGGAATGGCTTCAGATGGCATTGACGCCTTGAAAAGTGCATTGAAAGTTTTTGAGGGTGAAGATGGCATTAAAGTGCATCTCTCTGAAATTGAAGTTCTCCGGGGTTAAGGGCGATGGCTGTTTTAGAGGTTCTCGTTTACCCCGATCAACGATTGACGGAAATATCCAGGCCTGTCGAAAAATTTAACGAATCCCTTTTGCGATTTATTGCCGATTTGGAAGCAACCATGAGCGCCGGCCCTCCGTCGGTGGGAATTGCGGCACCGCAGGTCGGACGGTTTGAACGCATCGTTTTGATCGATGTTTCCTGCAAGCCTAAAATTAAAAATCATGGTCGCTTGATTTTGATAAATCCGAAAATCACCGATAAGGATGGAAGTGTTGTTGGAAGGGAAGGGTGCTTGTCTGTTCCAGATTACACTGGCAATGTGGCCCGCTGGGAGCGCATTGAAGTGCAGGCGTTGGATAAATCTGGCAACCCTCATGTTTATAACATGGAAGATTTTGAATCAAGGGCAGTACAGCACGAGATGGACCATCTGGATGGATTGCTGTTTTTGGACCGACTGGTGAGCCGACGGGACGGTTTATTTCGTCGTAAGGTTTATGGGGAAAAATCTTCAAAAACGGATTCCTAACGAAATTGAACGGTCCCTTTCCACTGCCTCGAAATTTTGATCAAGAACTTACTCAATCTCCTTTAAAAGGTTTAATATGGCTTTGAAATTATCAAGTTCCACTCGGTCGGGGAGACGAATTGTAATAGGTTTTTTTTATTTCCTCGTTATCTTTCTTTTGAGTGGCTGTTCCGGTTTAGGACCCTCAACCTTAAAGGGCAACAGGTATGGCTATAACACCACCATCCAAAGATCCAACGATCAACAGTTATTGCTGAATCTGGTTCGCCTCAAATACCGGGACACCCCCTATTTTCTTGAGGTCAACAGCGTTGCGGCCCAGTTTAAATTTCGCGCCAATGGCGGTGCAGACGCCACCCTTCAGAATGGCGTCAAAGGGCTTTTCGGGTTTTCGGCTGGAGCCAGTATGGAGGAAAACCCAACCGTATCTTATTCCCCCCTACAGGGAGAGCAGTTCATTCAACGTTTTCTTTCCCACATTCCTTTGGAAAATATTTACTTACTGACCCGGTCGGGTTGGAGTTTTCGACGAATTTTATTGGTTTGTCTGGAGCGGGTCGGCAACTTAAAAAATGCTCCGACCGCATCAGGGCCGACTCCAGAATTGGCACCGGTTTATGAGGATTTTGCCGAAGCGGCTAATTTGATCCGCAAATTACAGTTGCAGGATACCCACACCCTGTCTCTGAGAGCCAGCGGCAACATCCCGGAATTGATTTTTCAGTTTGAAGAAACGGGCAATGATTTGCCGGAACTTCAAAGGCTAAATGCACTGCTGGGTTTGCCTTCCGACAACCTGCGGTTGATTCTGACCCCGCATCCCGCTTCCGGCAACCCGCAACACATCCGGGTGGAAACGCGTTCCCTGCTGGGGATGATGTACTACCTCTCCCATGCGGTGGAAGCCCCTGAAGAAGATCGAACGGGCGGCAAGGTCACATTGACCCGTCATATATCGGGAAAACCATTTGATTGGGCAGATGTGACCGGAGATATTCTTAAAATTCATTCCCAATCCACTCGACCGGATCAGGCGGCGATGGCCGTGTACTATCGGGACAGTTGGTTTTATATCGACGACTCCGACCTCCAATCCAAATCCACATTTTCTCTGCTGGCGCAGATTTTTTCGTTACAATCGGGGAATGCGAAGGACATGGGCCCTCAACTGACTTTGCCGCTCGGAAATTAGGTTTCCTCCAGATAGATCAGTGTCACCCTTGGCTCATGGGGAGGCCCAGAATTTCCTTTTCGGGCGTTGCCGAAAAATGGATGGTCGAGGTCGGGAAGGCAATTTCAGCCCCTTCTTTCTCGATAATCTGTATGACCCGGAGCAGGATTTCCTGCTTGACCTGATGAAAATGAATCCAGTTCGTCGTTTTAGTAAACGTATAGATGAAAAAATCAAGCGATGAGGGGGCGAAGGAATTGAAGTTGACGATCAGCGTTTGCCGGGGGTCAATTTCAGAGTGATTCTCGAGCATTTCTTTTACATTTTTAATGATAGGGTCCATTTTTTTGGCGTCTTCGTAACGGATACCGATGGTTTCATAGATCCTTCGGTTTTGCATTCGGG
>JAJFIL010000161.1 GCA_021774965.1 Alphaproteobacteria bacterium | reverse complement strand
AAGTTCACGTCCCAGGACATGATCGGTCTTGCCGCCCGCTACACGGTGGCCCGTATGCTGGAGCGGGACGATTTTCAGAAACGCATGGCGAACCAATTGCCGATTTCCATCCACGAATTATTTTATCCCTTGATTCAGGGCTACGATTCGGTGGCTTTGAAAGCCGACGTGGAATTGGGCGGTACGGATCAAAAGTTCAATCTGCTGGTGGGACGTGACATGCAGCGTTCCTATGGAGTGGCGCCGCAAACGGTGCTCACCATGCCGCTGTTGGAAGGCACCGACGGCGTTCAGAAAATGAGCAAGAGTCTGGGCAACAGCATCGGCGTGTTGGATTCGCCTGCAGACATGTTCGGTAAGACCCTGTCGATCTCCGATGAGTTGATGTGGCGTTACTTTGAATTGTTGAGTGATATCTCGGATCAAGAACTGGAAGGGCTACAAGCGCAAGCGAAAACAGGGGAACTCAATCCTAAAAATGCCAAGGTGAGACTGGCTAAGGAAATCGTCAGCCGGTATCATTCGCCAGACGCTTCAGAACATGCGGCTCGTGAGTTTGAAAATGTATTCAAGAAAAAAGAAATTCCCGATGACATTCCAGAGGTGAAAAGCTGGGGGCCGGATGCGCGGTGGATTTGTAAAGTTCTAACGGATCATTCTCTGACCGAGGGCACGTCCGCCGCCCAGAGGTTGATTAAGCAGGGCGCGGTTTCCGTGAACGGTCAAAAAATTTCCGACAAGGACTTGCAACTGGAAGGAAACCGCGACCACCTCATCAAGGTCGGTAAGAAACGGTTTCTTAAAATCACAGCTAGTTGACAGGCAGATCGGGTTCGCTGGCCATGAAGTGAACCCTTCGGTTTTGGCTCCAGCAGGTCTCTGTGCTCTCCATGCAGAAGGGTTTTTCCTCTCCATAACTGATCAGATGCAACCGGCGCTCGTCAATGCCTTGCGTGGAAAGAAAGGTTTTGACTGAACGTGCCCGGCGTTCTCCGAGGGCGAGGTTGTAATTGTTGGTTCCCCTCTCATCGGAATACCCTTCTATCTGGATTTGTATATTTGGGTGCTTCTGTAAATAAGCAACATTTGTCAGCAGAACTTCGCGAGATGCCGCATCCAGATCGTACTGGTCAAACTTAAAATGAATATCCTCCAATTCCTCAGTTGGAGAAAGAGCCAGCAGTTCTTCCGCTTCTTCCTCAAGCAAAACAGGGCCGAGATCGGCGAAAGGCTCAACTTCCGGCAGGGGGACCCCGGCGGATTCCAGCGGAATTTCGGTTTCCACAGGTGCGTATTGGGGAGCCTCCAGCAATGCCGCGACGTCTAACAAAGGTGGAGAAATAATATCCACGGGTTTGTAACGGACCCTTGCTCCTAAGGGAATCGAATGGAAACCGGAGATGACGATGGCGGTGGATGTTTCCTTCTGGGTGTCCAGCACCTGTACCTCTGCGACCACCTGGGGGATCAGGGGAATTTCCTGTGCACGAAGCTCATTCCACTTTCTATCTATTTTTTGCGCAGGCGTCACGTACACTTCAAATCGGTCGCCAGGGATCACCTTGTCATTGTTGCCACGGTCGATATAAAGGATTTCATTCAGCCCCCCCATAAAATGTTCCCGCTTGAAGGCGATCACATAGGCTTCCAGCCGTTCTTCCCCCTTGGCTTCCGGGAGACGGGGCGGGGGACTCAGTTTTTCAAAGGGCGTGACAAAATCCCCGACTTTGATCGGATTGTAGGATGTCTGGACGATTGCTTTCGACGACGTCGCTGTGGCTTCGAGTATTTCCAGAGTGCCAAGCGGGTGAATCAGATGCCCCATCCTTTTTCCCGTTCGGGAAAAATAGTTGGGGTAGGGCTGTGCCAGCGGTCTTTCATAGTCTGGAATGCTTTCCCGCATCTTTCCTTTAATGACGGGATGCCGGATGAGCCTTGCCTTGCTGAATATGGTGAACTTGTCACCTTTTGTAGCGCCGCTATCGAAGCCAATATCTAGGTAGACGATTTTACCAGTGCTGAAAGAATCATAGTTGTCAAAACTTTTAATGATGGTGCCCACCGGGGTTGTTTCTGGAAGAATGAACCCAGCCTGCTTTAAAGTATTTTCTGTAAACTGAAGTCGGCTTTCCTTGACATCTTCCGGCTCGCCTTCCAGAACCTGCACGCGCCCCGGGGAAAGTTGAGCGATTTCAACAGGCTCGAAGGAAGCGTCCAGGGATTTCACCTGTGTCCCGGCGAAAGACCAACCGGGGGAGGCGGTTTCCAGAAGAAAAATGCACGCAACCAATAACCCGCAATGCATCAGAGAACCCATTTTGGGGGTCCGCTGGCAAGCGTTGGAAAAATTTACTGTTTGTCCCTTCAAGAACAAATTTGGCTTTGAATCCCTCATGACACCCCCAAAAATAATTAAGGCATTAATTCTAAGTATTTTACACTAATATTGTCTTTTTTTATAACGAAATTTTATGTATTTACAGAGGCGGCTATTTTTTTGTTTGAAGTGTATTAAAATTAGACATATATTTTTTATTGTGACAAAATTTTACCATTCTCTTGTCGGGAGGAAAATAAATCGAAATCACACTTGACAAGGGGTGGGGACGGGTGAAATAATTCTTTTTTGAAAATCTTTGGGGAAGGTCTGTCGATCTGTTGGTAACCCATCAAAAAACAATGGTTTTTATTTTTTGTAAAGCCTGAAAAGAGATTGTTATGAAGCGCACGTATCAACCAAAAAATATTCGCAGGAAGCGAACCCACGGGTTTCGGAAAAGATCCTCCACGGTAGGCGGAAGGAAAGTATTGGCCAACCGAAGAAGGA
>JAJFIL010000017.1 GCA_021774965.1 Alphaproteobacteria bacterium | reverse complement strand
GTTTAAGGCCGCTTCGGGTCATAAACGGCTGTTACTATGTCTGAAAAATTTGGTCTGCTGTGAGGTTTAGAGTGGACCTTTCGTCCGGCTGGGGGCACCCATTCCATGGGGTTGGACGGAATGGCGGCGCATTCCTCCTCCTCGCCAATAAAAAAGCCCCGGTGCGGAACCAGGGCTTTTAATGAAAAATTTTTAACTGCCGCTATGCGGCGTAATGCTCAGGTTTGGGAGCTATTCGTTGGGCTTCAAGCCATCGGTTGAATTCCCTACGGTCGATGTAGACGCGCCCGCCTACTTTTATTAGTGCTGATTGAAATCCATTCTTGTCCGCATGGAATATCCACCAGCGTAGTTTGTTTTCTGTAACAAACATTGCTTCGCTTGCGAGCTGCCTGACCGTACGCAGCTCAGTGTAATCCACTATGTGCCTCACCTTCCTTTCGCGCAGATTGTGGGTGCAATCTATATAGTCACAAAGGGCCAAAAAATCAATTTTTTGACGATATTTTGATGAAAGGTATGCCTAATTGGGCGGACAAATTGCATGCGGTTACTAAGTTTTCAAAAACTGGTTGGGCACTGGTTTAACCCGTGATCGGTTCAGTTCCTTTGTTCAAAATGGTGAGATATTCCTGGTAGGCGAATATCTTGTTGCGCTCTTTGCCGGTGATCTCCCGCACAATACCCAATGCTTCAAGTGTCGTCAGGCTGCGTAGTACGGTTGGCAGTGACACGTTGCATCCCTCTTTGATTTTGGTTGTATTGGTGATGGGGTGACGCTGTAAAAACTGATGGACTGACAGTACGCCAGCGGTCGATTTTCCTGATGCCTCAATGGTGGCGCGATCAGTATTAAATAGCGCGATAATGGCTTGGGCTGTTTCTGTTGCCTGCGTGGCTGTATCAATAACGCCAGTCAGGAAGAATTTGATCCAGCTTTCCCAATCACCTGTTTCCCTGACGGATTGCAGGTGATCGTAGTACTCTTGCCGGTTGGCTTTGAAATAGAGACTGAGATAAAGCAGCGGTTCCTTTAGAACGCCTTCCATGCACAGGATGAAGGTGATGAGCAACCGTCCCAGACGGCCATTGCCATCCAGAAACGGATGGATGGTTTCAAATTGCACATGTGCCAGTGCTGCCTTTACTAAAGCGGGCAGTTTGACTTTTTCATCATGCAGGAAAATCTCGAATGCACTTAAGGATTCCATAAGCTGTTCGGGCGGCGGCGGAACAAAGCGGGCATTGCCTGGGCGTGAGCCACCTATCCAGTTTTGAGAGGTGCGGAATTCACCGGGCATTTTATTACCACCTCTTGCATTGTTCATCAGCTGGGCATGGATTTCACGGATCAGGCGCAAGGACATTGGAAAGTCTTTTAGCCTTTCAAGGCCATAGTTCATCGCAGACACATAACAGGAGACTTCTGTGACATCATCCAGCGGTGCTCCAGGTGCTTCTTCTGTTTCAAATAGCAGAAGATCAGAAAGCGATGATTGCGTCCCCTCAATCTGAGATGAAAGCACGGCCTCTTTGCGGATATACATGTAGAGGAACAATGACGGGTCAGGCAAAACCATGCTCATGCCATCCAGACGGCCAATAGCAGTGCTTGCCTGATCGAGAAGCGGATAAAGGTCGTCCATTTCCAAAGACGGAACAGGCGGCAGATTTTGGGGAACATAGGCTGTGTAATGCTCACCGCCTGCGGCAGAGCATTTTACATGCTTGCCAATACGTTCATTTTTGTGCCTTACAGCCATTATTAACGTTTTTCCATATTTTGTTACTTAATTCAAAATAACTAACATGGATGAAACATGCAAGGAAATAACTAACAAAATTAGAAAATATGTTAGTTATGCAAATCTAACTAACATGGACGAACGCAAGGAAATCGTTCATCGGACTCCTCATTAAAATAATTTTTCGTTCAGGTTCTTCATGACTTCCCGAACATGCCCTTCGGACAGATGGGAATAGCGTTTCACCATTTGCAGGGTCTTGTGGCCAAGGACTTCAGCAATCTCCAGTTGGCTTGCGCCGTTCATGGCGAGATAGCTTGCTGTGCTGTGACGCAGGTCATGGAAACGGAAGTCCGTTACCTTGGCGGCATCGCGGGCGTTCTCCCATGCTTTGCGAATATCGATGGACGCAAGCCCGTCCCGGCGTGGGAACAGGAACATCGCCGGTGCTTCATACCCAAGGCTGTCATAGTGGGCGCGTGAGCGCTCTGTTTGGGCTTCCAGAATATCTTTCAGATGATGCACAATCGGGACAGCCCGCGTTTCTCTGTTCTTGGTTTCACGCAGAATGGCGACTTCACGCTCAAAATCCACATCTGGCAAGGTCAGGTTCAGGATTTCACCTTTCCGGGCTCCCGTCGAAAGCGCGAACACAACTATTGGGTAGAGTTGCTCATTGTCGCTGGCCTTACAGGCTGCAAGCAGCCTTTCCCGCTCATCGTCACTCAGGAAGCGGACGCGCTCGTTATTGAACTTGGTGATCCGGTTGACACCGTCCAGGGGATTGGTTGCGGTCCATCCCCATTTTTTCGCGTACTTGAAAAGCAGTTCTAGTGTATCGCGGTAGTGCTTGAGCGTCTTCTGGCTCTTTGGCTGGTTTGGTGTCTGCCCCTTCTCGTACTGGCGACGGGTGTCACCGGCGTTCGCCAGCTCCCGCACCTTTTTGCTAATCAAGTCCGGCTCTATGTAGGAAAGTGCGTGCCGGCCAAACTCCCGTTCCCAGTAATTGAGATAGGTAGCTTCAGCCCGTTGCGTGCTTTGCGCCTTGGTGGGCAGGATGTCGTCTTTGTATCGCTCGATCACATCCGCCAGCGTCTTGCTGTTGGCCGTCTTGACCACGTTCTGGAACTCGCCCTTGCGGATTGCCGTTTCGGTTTGTTGAACCCATAGCTTGGCGTCCGTGCGCCGCC
>JAJFIL010000160.1 GCA_021774965.1 Alphaproteobacteria bacterium | reverse complement strand
GACGATGCTGCAGGCGACATGATGGACGATGCTGCGGGTGACATGATGGACGATGCTGCGGGTTACATGATGGACGATGCTGCGGGTGACATGATGGACGATGCTGAAGATGCAGCTGGTGACATGATGGATGCCGCCGAGGATGCTGCTACTGGAGACGGCAGCACCGACTAAGTCGGATCACGGACATTGAATTCGCGATCCCTGCTCTTTGATGAAAGGGCAGGGCGCGTTTTCGTGTGCGCTCAAAAGACATAAAACAATAATTACCGCAGAGAGTTGCAGGTTCCCGCTGCCACCCTCACGGCATCATACCCTGTGACGTGAACACGCAGGGAGTTTGAAACCATTTTGCTCTACGGGCTTGGTGTATATTCAAACGAATCAAATCTTGGACCGGAAGACAGAATGACAGACCAACGTGCTTTGGTGGAGCGAATCGCAACCCATTGTGAGACCTACAAGGGGGGCATCGCTTCTCGCAGCATGGGGCAGACAGCCCTGAATCTGGGCCTATATGCCGGACTGGTTGCCGCCATGTTTGTCAGCTTGAGCTATGGGGCCTATTGGCTGTTTGCCTTGCTGACGCTTCCTGCGGCGGGAATTCTGACACGCCTCTTCACTGTGCAGCATGATTGCGGGCACGGCTCCTATTTTCAGAGCCGCGCGGCAAATAACCGTCTTGGGCAGCTCATCAGTGTGCTGACATTTACGCCGTATGGCTCCTGGCGCGATGCTCACAATCGGCATCATGCGAGCTCTGGCAACCTAAGTCGTCGCGGCGTGGGCGGGATCGATACTTTGACAGTAGCAGAGTTTAAGGGACTTTCGCCCTGGAAGCGTTTTGCCTATCGCGTCTATCGAAATCCGCTGGTGATCTTGCTGATCGGACCGCCACTCTATATTGTCTTGATGCAGCGCTTGCCTCTGGCAGGTGCTTTGCCATTCGCCGAAACCTACATTCCTCTGGAGACACGATATATTTGGCGAAGCGTTCTCGCGTTGAATATTGCACTGGTAGCTTTTTATGGTGGATTGGCCATGTTGTTTGGCCCGGGCACTGTGGCGCTAGTCTTTCTGCCTCCGGTAGTGATGGCAGCTTGGGCCGGCGGTTGGCTGTTCTATGTTCAGCACCAATACGAAGACACTTATTGGGAAGAGGGCAAAGAGTGGAATTTCCAGGAGGCAGCAGTCCTGGGCAGTTCTTACTATGAACTGCCCGCTGTGTTGCAGTGGTTTACCGGTAATATCGGACTGCACCACATTCATCACCTATGCAGCCTGATTCCCAATTATCGCCTTCAGGAATGTTTTGACAGCAGTGAGGACCTGAAATCCCTGCCTCGAATGTCTTTGGGGCAGAGTTTGAAATCAGTGCCTCTTTCTCTCTGGGATGAGGAAGGCCGGAAGCTGATTTCGTTCAAGAGTGCATAGTTATCTGCCTGGTCTCGCAAAAAGGCAGGATCGATGAACGTATTGTTTCAGTAGAAAATCGCAGAAACCCTTGGAAAGTGGTCGGAGTGAGAGGAATTGAACCTCCGGCCCCTACGTCCCGAACGTAGTGCTCTACCAGGCTGAGCTACACTCCGTATCCAAGGGAAGAGGCCGTTATACTGGCCAGAAATGGCCCCCGCAAGAAAGCCTGAAAAAACCTTGAAATGAGGCGTTGAATCCAAATCGCGAAGCGATTATGGTCCGCGACCTCGCAGGTGCACAAATTCAGAATTTGAGCACATTTGCAGTGCTGGGGCGTAGCTCAATTGGTAGAGCATCGCTTTTTGGTAGCGAAGGTCGCAGGTTCGACCCCTGCCGCCCCAGCCAGATTTTTCTGAGATTCATAAGGCTCGGAAAAGGGCCATCTTAGTCCACACGGATTCGTGAAGCCCGCAATTTTCTTAACCAAGTTGGCAACATTCCAACGCTGGCTCGCTCAATCTGCTTGCTCGTGGCACGTGTGAACTCTACCGTAATTTTTGTATGTTGTTATTGGGGCGTATCTTGGGGGTACCCTTCTTCTTGTGTGCTGAGCGCATCTATGTGATCGTGATGCGTCGGACTCACGTGGTTTTCTCTTGTCACCGTGGCACGAAGAGGATATGTGATGCCGGTTATTTCGCCGCTGGTACGGATATGCGTGGCTGATGTTACGCGCAAGGGGATGTTCGGGCGGCCAATGAACAACAACTGCCGGACGAGTTCGTCCATTGTGTAAATGAGGTCAAATCAATTGACCCGGTTCGCAAATGGCTTTTGGGGGAGTTTAGGTTTGGTGATGGGTTTTGAGCGCGGCCATACCGCTACATGCGGAAGGCGCGCCATTTTATTCTTTCAGGATGTAATTTCCTTTGGTCCACAAGGGTCACTGCGGCATTGGGCTGCGTGGCCATCGTCTTCTTATGAGAGAGGCCGGCGATGAGTGAGGTAATGGTCCGTTTACGGACATTTGGTTTGGGTCTGGTATCAGCGGGATGCCTGGCACTTGCAGTAACGGTGGCAACACCTAGTTTTGCGCAATTGGGACAGGCCGAAGATACGGCAGGTCAGGCTACGCGAGAGGGTGCTGCATCGCAGGACCGGATCAATCAGCTGGATGATCGGACAGAAGAAATTCTGCGCGACTATCGGGTTGTCGTTGGCCGTCTTGATGACATGCGGGAATATAATGCTCAGCAAGAGCGTCTTATTCATGCACAGGTCGCTGAGATTGCGTCCCTCGAAAATCAGATTGAGAATGTGACTGGCTTGCGCCGTGATATTTCTCCATTGATCACGCGCATGCTTGATGGCTTGCGGGTCTTTGTTGATCTGGATGTGCCCTTCCTTGCGGATGAGCGCCATGAACGGGTGGAACGCCTTACCGCACTGATGGAAGATCCTGCCATTTCCGTGGCTGAGAAATTCCGCCGTGTGCTGGAAGCCTATCAGATCGAAAACGACTATGGCCGCACCATTGAAGCCTATGTGGACACGATCGAGGAAGACGGCGAAGTGCTGGAGCTAGATTTCCTGAAAATCGGCCGCGTGGCATTCTTCTATCAAACCAAGGACCAAGCTCGGTCTGCAATCTGGAACAGCGACACAGGCGCATGGGAACCCCTCCCGGATCGCTTCAACTCGCCCGTTCGGATTGGGATTAACATGGCAAGAGAAATCATTCCGCCAGAAATTCTGATCCTGCCGGTGAACGTTTCCGCCGAAGCAAGCGAGTGAGGATAGCGACAATGAATACGATGACACGCTTTTTCACGATTTCCGGTCTTGCCGTTGCAGCTTTGATGCTTAGTGCAGCACCGCAAATCTCACCCTTGGCAAGCTCTGCGCAGGCCCAGGAAATCCAAACTCTAGATCAGCTTCTTCGCGCAGTGCGTCAGGGCCGGGTTACGGACAACGCCGCCAATCAGGCTCGCGAGCAACAGTTCCTGAGTGATCGAAACCGTCAGTCCTCACTCCTGTCTCGGGCAGAACGTGATCTGGCGGCTGAAGAGCGCCGGGCTGATCAGCTTGAAGCTCAGTTCACGGAGAATGAGCAGCGCATTACGGTACTGGCAACGCAATTGGCCGAACGTCTCGGTGATTTTGGCGAGCTTTTTGGTGTTGTGCGTCAGGTTGCTGGCGACACGCGGGCTCAGATAGATCAGTCGATGATCTCTGCTGAATATGATGGCCGCGCACGCATCATGGACCGGTTGACCAATTCACGTCAGCTTCCCACCGTCTCCAACATTGAAGACATGTGGTATGTGCTGCAGCAGGAGATGACCCAACAGGGAACCGTTTCACGCTTTGAGGCAAATGTTGTGAACCCGGATGGGACGTCAGAAGTACGCGAGGTTGTTCGTGTTGGGCCCTTTACGGCTGTTTTGGCTGATGATGGGCGCTTCCTGATGTACGAGCCTGAGACCGGCAACTTGCAAATTTTGGGTCGTCAGCCAGGTTCTGCTTTCAGAAGCGCTGCGGGTGACTTGCGGGGCGCACGCCCTGGCACGTTGACCAATGCTGCGATTGACCCCAGCCAAGGGGCCATTTTGGGCCTGTTGGTTGAAACGCCGGACCTGATTGAACGGGTCCAGCAAGGTAAGCAAGTCGGCATGATCATCGTGGTCGTGGGCTCCTTGGGTATCTTGCTCGCGGTCCAACGTCTGTTGGCATTGTTTGGTGTTTCGGGTGCCGTTCGCAGTCAAATGCGCAAGCCTGATGCTCCGAAGAAGGGCAATCCTCTGGGCCGTGTGCTTCTTGCCTATCAAGATAATCAGGGTGCGGATGTTGAGACATTGAGTCTCAAGCTGGATGACGCAATCCTGAAAGAGCTTCCACGGCTGGAGTGGGGCCTGAATACGGTCAAGGTTTTGGCTGCGGTGTCTCCGCTGCTGGGTCTTCTGGGTACCGTGACTGGCATGATCATTGTGTTCCAACAGATCACTCTGTTCGGGACCGGCGATCCGAAGCTGATGGCTGGCGGTATTTCGCAGGCTCTTGTGACCACGGTGTTGGGTCTTGTGGCGGCAATTCCATTGCTGCTGCTGCACTCGCTGGCTTCTGGCCAGTCACGCAGTGTGGTTCAGGTTCTTGAAGAGCAGGCAGCCGGTATTGTGGCTCGTCACGCTGAAGGTCGTTAGTCGCAGGCGGGAGCATAAGTTCCAATGGATATCGGTTTCTACATACTGACTCTCGTTACCGGGCTGAGAACGTTTCTCGAAACCGGCGGGCCAGTGTTGTTGTGGATCATGGGTGTTACCTTCTTGATGTGGGTGCTGATGATCGAACGGTTTTGGTATTTTCTTTTTGCCCATCCGTTCGTTCGCAGGCGCGCTCGCAGACAGTGGGAAAGCCGTACGGACCATAATTCCTGGTACGCTCGCAAAGTCCGCGAGGCCTTGATTTCGGAAGTACGTCTGGAAACAAGCTTTGGCCTGAACATGATCAAAACCCTGATTGCCCTGGCACCACTTTTCGGCTTGCTGGGCACGGTGACAGGGATGGTCGAGGTCTTTGACGTTATGGCTCTGACGGGGGCGTCCAACGCTCGCGCCATGGCGTCTGGTGTTTCCAAAGCAACGATCCCGACCATGGCCGGGATGGTGGCCGCGATTTCGGGTCTGTATTTGAGTTCGATGCTGGAGCGTATGTCCAGTCGTGAGACCGACAAGGTCGCTGACGAACTAATTTTGAGTTGATGGTGCGAAGATGAAACGACGGATTTCCGATCAAACGAATGAAGGCGCAGTTGATCTGACACCCATGTTGGATGTCATTTTCATCATGCTGATCTTCTTCATCGTGACGGCAGTGTTCATCAAGGAACCTGGCGTTGACATCATCCGGGTGGATGCTGAAACCGATGCTGCGCAAAACCGCATTGCCGTGTTGATTGCAGTGACCGAGGATAATGAGATCTGGATCGATAATCGGGAAATCGAATCCAATGGTGTTCGCGCCGTCGTCGAACGGATGCGGAATGAAAACCCACAAGGGTCAGTTGTCATCCAGGCGGATGAAACATCGGACTCAGGTGTTGTCGTTGATGTGATTGATCAGGCGCGCGCAGCAGGCGCACCGTCGATCGCCGTTACAACATTGAACGATTAAAGGGAGCATACGCAAGAACATGAAAAGACGTATCTCTCAACAAGCTCAGGATACCGAGGTCGATCTGACCCCTATGCTGGACGTTGTGTTCATCATGCTGATCTTCTTCATTGTGACAGCGACCTTCATCCGGGAAAAGGGCATCGAAGTTCTTCGCCCCGATGAAAGTGAAGAAGAGACACAAACCAATGTTGTGGCAATCGTCATCGCCGTTGATGAAAGCAACGATATCTGGGTTGAAGGCCGTGTTGTAGACCTTCGTGCAGTGCGGGCCAATGTGGAGCGCCTTCGCGCAGAGAACGCAGAGAGCCCGGTTCTCATCCAGGCTGACCGCGAAGCGGACACCGGCATTGTTATTGGTGTGATGGATCAGGCACGGCTTGCACATGCGCCTGCTGTTTCCATTGCAACTGTTGAATAGGGGCGCGCGGGAATGATTATTCGTCTCTTCGTAGGAATTCCGCTGGCCGCAATGGTAACGCTCAGCCTGTTCATGCTGATGCGCCTTCTGGTGACGCCGGAAACAAATCTGATTGAGGAAGTTGCTGAAACAATTTCCATCGATATTACACGGGCGCAGCGGGAAGAGGATTCTCGCGATAATCGACAGCTTGATCGTCCCGATGAAGAGGATCAGCCACCGCCACCACCACCCATGGATACGCGAACCGAACGCCCTGACCTTGGCGGCCTTCCAGTGGGTATCCCTGATATTGATCTGAACATCAATTCCGGAGCCGTTGGGCCCATTGACGGTGAGATCCAGCCTCTGGTTCGTGTGCCGCCGGAGTATCCGCTTCGGGCGCAGGAACGCGGTCTGGAAGGCAGGGTGTGTGTTGAATTTACAGTGACCCCTGAAGGGACGGTCACTGATGCGGAAGTATATCAGACGACCTCATCTTTGTTCAACAGATCTGCTCTTCGGGCTATTGCTCGCTTCCGGTATCAGCCGAAAGTTGAAAATGGCCAACCTGTTCCCCGATATGGAACTAGGAACTGCTTCGAATTTAATATGGCAGACGAGGGGCGGCGATGAGCATTCTTCAAGCATCGATAGGAACTTCCTCTGGAACAAGTTCAATGCGGCCCATGTCTAAGATTCTGTCAAGGCTGAGCCTTCTGATCGCGGCGTTTGTTTTCTTTACTGCAGCGCCAACAAATCTTGGACCATTGGATGTGTCTGGGTTGTTTGGTATTGATCAAGCACATGCTCAGCGTACAAACCGTCGGGACCAACGAAGCCAAGCTAGTGGGCAGGGCATTGTTAGCCAACGGGTTGCGGATGCCTACAATGAGGCACTGGAGCTTACGCAGGCCGAGCAACATGATGCCGCGCTAAATCTTGTTCGTCCCCTGCTGGACAATGCCAGCCCCTTTGAAAGGTCTATCATCTTCCGTTTCATGGGGCAGACAGAGATTGACCGCGACAGATTTGATCGGGCGGCTGGATACTTCCAACAGGCCATCGATTCTGGAGGGCTGGAAGGTAATGATCTTGCCGCTCTGTATTTGGTCGTGGGCCAGATCTACATGGTGGATGAGCAGTACGATCGGGCTATTACAACGCTCCAGCTTTACTTTACTGTTGCTGAAGAACCTGAAGCACAAGCCTACTACATTCTGGCCCAGGTCTATGCGGTTGCATCGCGCATTCGCGAGGCAATTGCGCCAGCCAGCACGGCTGTTGCCATGACAAGAGCCGAGCCAAGAGAAAATTTCGTTCGCCTGCTGATGAGTTTGCACCTGACGTTGGACGAGTGGGACAATGCCCTGCCGCTGTTGCAGCAGTTGGTGACGTTGGTTCCTTCGAAGGATGAATACTGGGTGCAACTGGCTGGCGTTTATGCTCAGGTTGGTCGTGACCGCGAAGCCTTTGCCGTCTATCAATTTCGTCACCTGATGGGCTTTTTGGATACCAGCCGAGAGCTGGTCATTCTAGCTGACCTCTATATGTTCCATGAAGTGCCAATCAAAGCGGCGCAATTGCTCCAGGCTTCATTGGACAGTGAGCGAGTTGAACGCACCGGGGCCAATTGGGAAAAACTCGGCAACGCCTATTTTACGGCTCGTGAGTTTTCCGATGCTCGTGGGGCACTGACACGTGCAGCTAATCTTGCCCCAGATGGGCAGATTTATTATCGCATCGCCGGTACCTATATTCAGGAAGAAAATTGGTCCCAGGCTTTAAGGTTCCTGCAACGCGCCCTTAATCGGGGTGGCCTGGACGATACGGGCCAGGCATGGATACTTCTGGGGCACGCCCAGAATGCACTGGATAATCTGGATGAGGCAGAAGATGCCTTTCGGACAGCATCGGGATATTCTTCTTTCCGTGATGACGCCCTTATCTGGATCCAGCACATTGAAGCGCGCAGGGCTGCAGCTGCGGCTGAGGCGGCTCAACAGGTGGCCTACCGTGAAGATGCGACGTCAATTCGGTCACGCGGCCAAGAATCCGTGGTCTTGGCGGAAACTGCTTATGGCTTGGCGCAGGAAGCCTTTGAGACAGCCCGTCTCGCAACTCGTGTGACAGCGGCTGAGCGGCAAAGCCTGATTGATAGTGCGTCAGCAACTCTGGAAGAAGCACGGGAAGTCGATAACGAAGCGAGAAATCCTGACTTCGGGACGGCGGCAAATATTCGCGCGGCAGTGCGGGATATCGGTGTTGCGGCTCGTGAGGATGGCTTTAATGAGTTTGCTGAGGAGCTGGAGGCAGACAGTGAAACCTTCCTGCTTCGTCGCACGAATGCGTTGACCAGCAGTGATCAGCTTATCCGGGAAGCGGACGATATGCTGCACGAAGCTCGCCAAATGTAACGGCTTGCAATAATCTGATTTAGGAAGAGGCTCGTCTTTGGCGGGCCTTTTTCTTATGGAGATTTTCTTTTTGCAGAGCTTGCGCGTAAGGTGGCATCAGCAGATCATGGGGCATCGCACTTCCAAGGATGCTCCCCCATGTCACAATTGCCCAACACACTATCTCCGCTTTCCATCTCCGGCGCCTGGTTTCTTGATGACCAAGGGCGGCGGGTTCGTTTGCGCGGGGTGAACCTGGGCGGCGATTGCAAGGTTCCCTATCCAGACGGCGGCACCAACCACCCAACCGATTTTGCCGATCATGCGGAGGTTTCCTTCATCGGACGGCCCTTCCCCCTGGAAGAGGCAGATGAGCATTTTGGAAGGCTCGCGGCCTGGGGCTTTAACTGCGTACGACTTCTGACCACCTGGGAAGCGGTGGAACATGCAGGCCCCGGAGAATATGACGAGGCTTACCTGGAGTATTTCCGGTCCATCTGTGAGAAGGCCGGGGAATACGGTCTCTACGTCTTTGTGGATTTCCATCAAGATGCCTGGAGCCGCATGAGCGGGGGGGATGGTGCGCCGGGTTGGACCTTTGCAGCGGTCGGGCTGGATTTTACCCTGTTTGATATCTCGGCCACCACTCATGTCATGCAATACAAATATGACTATGACGATCCGACCCCGCGTCAGGAAAAGAACTATCCCACCATGACCTGGTCGCAAAACTATCGCATGCCCGCCAATGCGATCATGTGGACACTGTTCTTTGGCGGCAATACATTCACGCCGAATTTTCAGATTGAAGGGCAAAATGTGCAAGATTATCTACAGGGCAAATACCTCGGGGCCATGTGTGCGGTGGCCGAGCGCCTGGAGGATCTTCCCCATGTGCTGGGGTTTGATACGTTAAACGAGCCTTCCACAGGATACATCGGCAAGCCCATGTCTTATCGGCATTTAGAGGCATCCGAAGATCATCCGGCCCGCGTTGCGCCGGGGCCTGCCTGGTCGCCCATTGATGGTCTCGCCGTATCTCAAGGTGTGACCCATTCCATTCCGCAACTGGGGTTCGATCCTTCCGTCATGGCCATCGTTCCCAAGGGGGAGTTCGAGGTGAACGAGGGCAGCATTGATATCTGGCTGGAAGGGCACAAATGTCCGTTCCAGGCGGCCGGTGCCTATCACTGGACGCGGGAAGAAGGTGCGGTTCCATCGGATGAGAACTTCTTTACTCACAAGGATGGCCGCAAACTCAATCCTGAAGCGGACTTCATGGTGCCATTTTTTAACGCTGTTGCAGATGCCATTCGTGGGATCAAACATGATTGGATGATCTTTGCGGAGCTTGATCCTTTTCGCGGTGTGAATGATGCAGGGTTCCCCAAAGGCATGCCCGCGCGCACCGTCAACGCCAGTCACTGGTATGACATCATCACCCTTGCCACCAAGACGTTCCAGTTTCCAACGGCCTTTAACCCCCTCACCGGCAAAACCTACGAGGGAGCCGAGGAAATCGAAGGCTCCTATGCAGCCGCGCTGGGTAACCTGAAAGAAGCATCCCATACACTACCCGAAGGCGATGGCCCCACGTTGGTGGGAGAGTTCGGCATTCCCTATGATCTTGAAGGCGGCGCTGCGTACGAGGCCTGGGCTGGCGGAGACCATAGCGAGGGTCCTTGGACGCACCACACCATTGCGCTGGACCTTATGTACAATGCGCTTGATACGCTGCAGATCCATTCCACCCAGTGGAACTATACCGCGTCCAACAGCAATGATCTGCGCATTGGGGACGGATGGAACCAGGAAGATCTCTCTATTTTTTCCAAGGACCAGCAGGCAGATCCAGAGGACGTCAATTCAGGGGGCCGGGCGCTGAAAGGGTTTGTGCGGCCCTATATGAGAGTTTGCGCGGGAACGCCGATCTCTTCGAAATTTGATCGCCATGAAGGGATTTGTGAAATCTCGTTCGAGACCTCAGGAGACGGCGCAAGCGAGATCTATATCCCATCCCTTCAGTACCCGGACGGATTTGCGCTTGAGCTGCCGGTAGAAGGCGTAGATGCAGAGCTTGATCCTGCACGGCAAGTTCTGATTGTTACGGCAACGTCAGCAGGCCGCGTTGATTTGGTGATTACTCGACCAGAGGCGGGTTAGGTTCGCCTTCCGGCACAAAAATCAACGCGTGACCATTGATGCAATGGCGGTTGCCCGTAGGCGGTGGGCCGTCTGGGAAGATATGCCCCAAATGACTATCGCACCGGGCACAGGTTGCCTCAACGCGGATCATCCCATGAGAAGTGTCGCGCACCTCGGTGATATGAGCGTCCTCAATCGGCGCGTAGTAGCTAGGCCAGCCTGAACCGCTGTCGAACTTTGTGTCTGAGGCATAAAGCGGCAGTTGGCAGGCACCGCACACATAAGTGCCGGAGGCTTTGCTATCCCAGAAGGGCCCATTAAAGGCCCGTTCCGTGCCCGCTCCCCGCAACACAGAGAACGGGTCGGGAGCCAATAGCTCCCGCCACTCGTCATCGCTTTTGTGAAGTTTATCGACCATCAGACCCTCAATTATAGATGATGGAAATGGTCTGCGCGACACAGGCCGGGCGATCACCGCCATTAATCTCGATGGTGAACTCGTTGATCAGCTGAAGCCCGCCTGCGCGTTTCTGCACTTCCAGCAGTTTTTGCCGCCCACGCACGCGAGAGCCCACGGGCACCATATTGGTAAAGCGCACTTTGTTACAGCCATAGTTGATGCCGCGGGTGACCCCTTCAATGCGCATGATCTGGGATGAGAGCATGGGGATCAGCGAGAGGGTCATGTACCCATGAGCAATGGTGCCGCCGGTAGGCATTTCCTTCTTTGCCCTATCCACATCCACGTGGATCCACTGGTGATCGCCAGTGGCGTCCGCAAACAGATTGACCTTGTCCTGGCTAATCTCATACCAGTCCGAGACGCCGATTTCCTCGCCCACCAGACCTTCGATTTCATCGAAATTTACAACGCGCATGTGTCTTCTCCTTGATGTTTGACTAAATCTAGCTTGGGCGCGGGTCCCCGGCAATGCGGCGCACTTCTTTCTCCAACGCGTGAAGCGGCGTGGCGCCAATCCCCAGCGCATCCAGTCCCTCGATGGTGCGATACAGGTAAGTTCGATTATCGCCCAAAATTCCCGATGAGCCTGCGATGCGCTTTGCTGCGGCCTTGAACGGCTGAACACCGATATAGCGTTCATGGAACTTGTTGGCGACAAACGTCAGCACGGTTTGCTGCTCGCCATCGAAATCTGCCCTCAACCATTTGGGCACATAGGTGCCGCCCAGCATTTCCCGCATCCACAGGATTTCCAGTTCCGTTTCCACATGTTTGGCAGAAATTTTATGCGCAATGCCAACGCACGAGCCGCCGTTATCGAGTCCCAACATCAGCCCCGGTGTCTCTGGCGAGCCGCGCCCCAATGTCAGATTCAGGCAAAAGGCGCGGTGATATCCAAAGATACGTGCCCGGACGGTCTTGGCGACGTGGATGGCCGGATTCCACATAAGCGAGCCATAGCCAAAGACCCAAACAGGTTTGCCGGGCTTAAGATGTTTGGTGGCTACTGCACGCGAGGCATCTCGTTCCTCGTGGGTGAGGACCCAGTCCTGACCCATTTGCAATGCCGCATCGCGCAGCCAGTCAATCTTGTCCCGGCTGAAATCCTCTCGCCTTAACAGGCCATCTGGTGCAATAGAATAGGGCGGATTGGAAAGATCAGCCTTAAACGATTTTCGAGTCATGCTCGCCCCAATACCGGTCCCGGATCAGGCGCTTGTAAAGCTTGCCCGTGGGGTGGCGCGGCAGCTCTTCCTGGAAATCAACCGAGCGCGGACATTTGATATGGGAAAGCTGCTCCCGGCAAAACGCCATGAGTTCTTCGGCCAGATCTTCGCCTACATCGTCCCAATGAGCGGGCTGCACAACGGCTTTGACTTCCTCGCCAAAATCCTCATTGGGCACGCCAATGACGGCGACGTCTGTGACCTTCGGGTGGGTGATGAGCAGGTTTTCTGCTTCCTGCGGATAAACATTCACCCCGCCGGAAATGATCATGTGCGCCTTGCGGTCCGTGAGATAGAGAAAGCCTTCTTCATCCACATAACCAATGTCACCAAGGGTGGACCAGCCTTTGTCGTTGCGGCTCTCTTTGGTCTTTTCTTCGTCGTTGTAATATTCGAATTCGTTTTCCGACTTAAAAAAGATATTGCCGATCTCGCCGGGGCCGACATCCTCGCCATCTTCTCCGCATATGTGCAACTCGCCCATAAGGGCCTTGCCGACGGAGCCTTCATGAGCCAACCATTCTTCGGAATTAATAGCGCAGAAACCATTGCCTTCGGTGCCTGCGTAATATTCAAAGATCACCGGTCCCCACCATTCAATCATCTGCTTCTTGATCGGAATAGGGCAGGGGGCAGCAGCATGGATGGCGACTTTCAAGGATGAGACGTCATACTGTTTCCGCGCCTCTTCCGGTAACTTCAGCATGCGGACGAACATGGTCGGTACCCACTGGCTGTGGGTGGCTTTATGTTTTTCGATCTCTGCCAGTGCCTGCTCTGGATCGAAATGTTCCATCACGACCACGGTACCGCCAAGTCGCCCCACGCCCATGCAAAAGCGCAAGGGGGCGGCATGATAAAGCGGAGCCGGGCTGAGATATCTCATTTCCTCGCCGAAGCCATAGAGGAACTGCACCAGCAGCAGAAACGGGTTTTCCTCATCAATGGGCGCACCGGTCAGGGGAATGCGAATGCCTTTGGGCCGTCCTGTGGTGCCGGAAGAATAAAGCATATCCGTGCCCATGCTCTCATCCGCGATGGGGGTTATGGGCATTGGATCGCGGGCTTCCTCGAACGAGTTATAGCCCGCCACCGTGCCGTCAATCATCAGGCGCTCTTTGACTTCGGGGTTGAGGGAGACGAGTTCGGAAAGAATGTCTGCAGGCATGGCACCCGAGCTGATGAGCACCTGAGAACCACTGTCCTTGACGATGTAGGATGCTTCCGGCGCTGTCAGGCGAGAAGAGATGCAGGTGAAGTAAAGGCCTGAGCGTTGTGCCGCCCAGCAAATCTCCAGATAGCGCGCGTTGTTCTCCATGAAGATGGCAATACCGTCGCCTGCATTCAGGCCCATTTCGCGGAACATGTGAGCGACTTGATTGGAGCGTTCGTCCAGCTGCTTGTAGCTTACCTCTTCGCCGGTGGATGCCATGATGTAGGCCGCGCGATCCGGCGCGGATTTAGCAAAGTGACAAGGGTGCATCTAATAGAACTCCTAAAAACTCAAAGTGATTTATTCAGCGGCGACTGACATGGCCGGTTTACCCAGGATCATATCTGCGGTTTTTTCGGCAATCATGATTGTGGGTGCATTGGTGTTGCCGCTGATCAGTTTTGGCATGATGGACGCATCGATGACACGCAGACCTTCAACGCCCTTCACGCGCAGCTGAGCATCGACCACAGCTTGAGGATCGTTCCCCATTTTGCAGGTGCCGACCGGGTGATAGATGGTGGAGCCTGCTTCCCGCGCAAAGGCGAGTAGTTCATCATCAGAGTTGAAGTCCGGTCCGGGCATGATCTCCTCGCCAATGTATTGTGCCATGGCGGGCTGTTCCACTATTTTGCGCGCCCACTTGATGCCGGCAATGGCGGTCTCCTGATCCAGAGGGTCAGAAAGATAGTTGGGTCGGATCGCAGGATATTCCTTTGGATCCGAAGACTTGATGTGAATGGAGCCTCGGCTTTCAGGGCGCAACTGACACGGCGCTGTTGTAAGGCCCGGAAACTTGTTCAGCTCCATTACTTGTTGGGTCTTGAACTTTTCCAGGTCCATGGTGGCGGGCAGAATGTGATACTGCACATCCGGCGAGGAAAGTTCGGGCCGTGTTTTCACAAAGGCCTGAATGTGTGCAGCAGAAAGAGTCAGCAGCCCCTTGCGCTGGAAGATGTATTTCGCAACTTCCTTCAGGAACGCAAGGCCTTGCGCCTGATCATTCACAGTGACCGGTTGCGTGATCTTGTGTTGGACCGAAATGACGTAGTGGTCTTGCAAGTTCTCACCGACGCCTGGCAGGTCAGATATAACTTCAATGCCTTTGGCTTGCAGATGTTCGGCCTTGCCGATACCAGAAAGCTCCAGCAGCTGTGGTGAATTTACTGCGCCGCCGGAAAGCAGAACTTCTTTGCCCGCACGTGCTTCAAGGACTTCGCCATTGCGTTCATAGGCAACGCCTACGGCGCGCTTGCCTTCAAAGATAACTTTATGAACAAGCGCTTCGGTTTCTACGTGAAGATTGGGTCTGTCCATGGCGGGTTTGAGGTAAGCCTTGGCCGCTGACATGCGTAGCCCGTCCTTGATGGTCAGCTGATAATAGCCGATGCCTTCTTGTTCGCCTTCGTTCACGTCAGGTTTGCGCGGGATGCCCGCTTCCACGCCCGCTTCGATCATGGCGTCTGAGACAGGGTTGCCTTCGGTCGGATCAGAAATATTCAGTGGGCCTTCTTTGCCGTGCAGGTCGCCGTGATGGACTTCATTGCCTTCGGAGCGAATGAAATAGGGCAGACACTCATCCCAGCTCCAGCCTTCATTGCCCATCTGACGCCAGCCATCGTAGTCGGATGCTTGTCCGCGAATATACAAAAGCCCATTGATGGAGGAGGAGCCGCCCAGGACTTTGCCGCGAGGCCAGATGTGGACCCGGTCATTGGAGCCTGGATCAGGTTCCGTAGGGAAAAGCCAGTTGACCTTGGGGTCCACAAGGGTGCGGGCGTATCCCACCGGCACGTGGATCCACATATTGCTGTCCTTGGGACCTGCCTCCAGTACAAGCACCTTGTTCTTGGGATCAGCTGACAGGCGATTGGCGAGCACGCAGCCGGCGGAACCGGCACCTATGATGATGTAATCGTACATTTGGCTCTTTCGGCCTCCCCACTGATAATTTATCATTTAATCAATAGGCGAGGCGAGGCTTCTCGTCTAGTTCTGGGGAGAAATCCGCACGATTATTGCGGTGAACATTTGAGCACGTGAGGAGAAACAGGCCATGAATTTTGAAACCCTGCTGTATGAAGTGGAAAATGGGGTCCTGACCCTCACCCTCAACCGCCCGGACAAGCTGAATGCGTTTACGGGAGAGATGGCGAACGAACTTATTGCAGCGTTTGACGCAGCGGATGCCGATGATGATGTGCGGGTCATCATCACGACTGGCGCGGGGCGCGGGTTTTGTGCCGGCGCTGACCTTTCCGCAGGGGCAGCCACATTCGACTATGAAAAGCGAGATGATCGGGCAGGCGCCAGCAATGGCGTTCCGGCTCGAGATGGCGGGGGCCGAGTAACTCTGCGTATCTTTGAAAGCCTCAAGCCAGTGATTGGCGCAATCAATGGCCCCGCCGTGGGCATCGGAGCGACCATGCAATTGCCCATGGATATCCGGTTGGCGTCCGACAGGGCAAAGTTCGGGTTCGTCTTTGCACGGCGAGGCATCGTGCCGGAAGCCGCCTCCAGCTGGTTCCTGCCGCGCCTGGTGGGCATGCAACAGTCCATGGACTGGATGCTATCGGGCCGTGTCTTTGATGCGAATGAGGCGCTGGCAGGTGGCCTTGTCAAAGAGGTCGTACCGCACGATGATTTGCTTGCTCGGGCCAATGAACTTGCCCGCGATATTGTGGAGAATACATCGCCCGTCTCCGTGGCCCTGATCCGTCAGATGCAATGGCAGATGCTCACTGCTGATCACCCCATGGAGGCGCACAAGGTGGACAGTCGTGGTGTCTTCTACCGGGGCAGATCTGACGATGCCAAAGAAGGGGTGACGTCGTTCCTTGAAAAGCGCCCCGCGAAATTCCCTGGCAAGGTCTCAAAAGACATGCCCGAGTTCTTTCCCTGGTGGGAGGAGCGTGAGTACGAGTAAGGCTTCCTACTCCGCCGCTGCTGTCATGTTTGGAGTACGACCCTCACCACCGTTGATCATTTGCAGGAACTGGATGCCTTCTTCGGCGATGGCATCTCCCACCATCTCGCCGCCTTCAGCGCGCAGCTCTTCCATATCCACGAAGGTGGAGTAAAAGCCAATGGTACGGTCCGTGATGATGTTGGCGTTCAGCAAGGTCTTGCACAAAACGCGCATGATGTTGGTGGCCGAACGCATGCGCTCCCGACGCTTATCATCGGTAAAGGCGCTGGCCATGGCCACTTTCACGTCTTCGACGTCAATGCCCAGGCTGGCGTAAAGTTCTGCTTTTTCGTCAGGGCCGAACATATTAAACAGCACGGTCTGGAAAACCTGTTGAGACCAGTCCTCCACCACATTGTGTTCTTCGGCATCCAGATGCGGGATGGTGCGATCTGCCCAAATCTTTCCGAACTTGTGGTGGAAGGCCTCGTCGGTCATGACCAATTGGGTCAGGCGGCGCAGGACAGGGTCGTTGGAATACTTAAACAACGTAGCGAAGGCACCCATGGCAAGGCCTTCGATTAACATCTGCATACCGACGATTTTCTTGTAGACCAGATCAGACTGCACAAGTTCCGTTAGAAGATCGCCCAATACCTTGGTGCACGGCGCAGGCTTGCCCCAGCGTTCTTTGATGTACATGGCAAAGGCGGTGACATGGCGCGCTTCTTCGCGGGCCTGGTTCGACGCATATTCTGCAGCGCCCTGATCTTTGAGGATATGGACCAATGACGCCGAGAGAGAAAGCGCCGCTTGCTCTCCATGCAGAATGTTGGAAAGAAACATCTGGCCAATGCCGTTGGTCAGTTTGATCTTGGTTTGCTCGTCCCAGCTATCTGCGAGCGGGGTTTGTAATTCCATGATCATGTCAAACGGCAGGATCGTGTTCTTCTCCATATCGAACGGCTGCGAGAAGTCGATGTATCTTGTGTCCAGCGGATCCCAGAAGTGGTCGTGAGTAGCAGAGATCATCTTATCGAAGGCCTGCGAGCGATCCCCATAACGGTCAATCTCAATCATGGCCGCAAAATCGTCGGGAGCTACGGCGTCATAGGCTGCGTTCTTGGTGATCTGCTTGCTCATCTACTCTTCCTCACTGTCATTTTCTGACAATTTATCAAAGTTTCACTCAGATGGCGAGGGGCTACCAATATCACCCCCGGCAGGGTGCCGAGGGAAGGTGATGCGCCACAATTCCGTGCGCCATACCAGGATCCCCACAGCGCTAAGCATGAGCAATGACGGCACCCACGCAGCATCGAACGGGCCCAGATGCTGGATCAAGTATCCCATTCCCAAGGACCCGATGGGCGCTCCGCCCATGAACCCCATGGAGAAGACGGACAATAATCTTCCTCGGTGGCTCTCAGGGGCTGCTTCCTGAACAATGGAACGGCTCATGGTGATCGTAACGCCCGCGCCCAACCCCCAGATGAAGATGATGAACAGCAAGACGTAATAGGAGGTCTGGAGGGTCAGTAGGGCGAGGACGATGGCACCGCAAAGGACCGCGATGGTGAGCGCGCGCCCGGCTTGATCAATGCCACCCCGGCGAAACAAGGTAACGGAGGATATGATCGTGCCACCGAAAAAGCAGATACTCATCAAGGCAAAGCGCCAGGCTTCACCGCCGTGAATATCGCGAATTCGAATTGGCAGGATGACGTTGAAAGCGCCGATGTAGAAAATCCCGATACAAAAAGCGATAATCACCACCGGCATGATTTTGGGGTGCGTGAAGGCTTCGGCAAGACCGTCTTTCATCTGTCCCAAGTGATATTCCAGGCCGGTCCCATGGTCGACTTTCTTGCGTCGGGGCAAACTGAGTTTGCGGATGAACCAGACGGCGCTTGCCAAAGTTACCCCTTGCACGACCAACAAGACCCAAGGGCCGGCATTGTCGGCCTGGGAGGCGATGATCATGCCGATGATCTGGCTGGAAAACATAAAGACAGATGACAACATGACCGCCCGTTGGAGCGGCATCTGCCCACCACTGGCTATCACCACCCGGTTGAGAAGCGAATCGCGGGCTGGCGTTGAGAACGCGCCGAACGTGCCCATGGCAATGCCGTAAGCCAGCACGACCCCGAAATTGAGCCCCCCCAGCAAAAGGTCTCCGGCCAAAAGCAAAGGAGGGAGGGCGGCGAGGAGATAGATGACAAAAAGGATCGAACGTCCATCAAACCGGTCCGCCAACGCCCCGCCGGGCAGCATCAGCAGGAATGCAGGCAGGGCTATCATGGCCTGGGCGAAACCCACGATTTCAGGCTCAAGGCCCAGCTGATCCACCACGAGATAGGGAAATAAAACCATCTGCAGGCCCGCACTGGCGAACCAGGCAGCCTGGAGGGTCATGTATCTTCGAATCACATGAGGGTCGGGGGTGACTGTCAAAACCGATGCCTTCCATACGCGGCCAAATCAGAGGAACTACGATGCCCAGAGTCCTACACGGTTTTTGAGCAGATGGGGGATTGCTTTTGACGCGGCCCCGCGTATCGGTAAGGATTGCCCATTGCGAAGCAGGGGCTAGACCCTCTGCGGACGAACGAGGAATGGATGCAAGACGTCGCTCTGGCGGTATTTGGCGTGACTGCCCTTTTGGGGCTGGTCAGCTTACTGCTGCCACTTGCCAATAAACTAAGCGTGCCCTTCACGGTGGTTTTAGCTGCCGTTGGGGTAGGCATTGGGCTGGTCGTTTCACTGGATGTCGAGGTTGGTGGCCCGGTCGGTGATTTTCTAAATGCGATCCGCAGCATGCGCCTTTCAGCGGATGCCTTTATCTATCTCTTCTTGCCAGCCTTGCTGTTTCATGCCGGCCTGACGGTGGATGTGCGCCGGCTCATGGATGATGCCTGGCCGGTGCTCTTGTTGGCCATTGTGGCAGTGGGGGTGTGTACCGCGATTGTAGGCTTTGGCCTTAATGAGATTTCGGATGTTGGCCTTCTGGCCTGTCTTCTGCTGGGCTCTATCGTGGCCACAACAGACAGTGCGGCCGTGGTAGCGATCTTTCGCGACATCGGCGCGCCAAAGCGCCTGACCATCATTGTTGAAGGCGAAAGCCTGCTGAACGATGCTGCCGCCATTGCCATATTCGCCGTGATCCTGGGCGTGATTACGACCCAGCAGGAAGCCACGGCCGTCGGAGCGATCTGGGCATTTCTCAAAGGCCTGATGGGGGGCTTGCTGGTGGGGTTCCTTGCGGCGCGTTTATTCATTTTCATCATCGGGGCCTTGCGCGATGTGGTGGTGGCAGAGATCACCTTGACCCTGGCTCTTGCCTATCTCGTCTTCATTGTGTCCGAAGAATATTTCGGGGTCTCAGGCGTCATCGCGGTGGTGACTGCCGCCATGGTAGTGAATTCAGAAGGCCGAACGCGGATATCTCCCGGGGCCTGGGGCAATCTGCTTCAGACCTGGAAGCAGCTGGATTTCTGGGGCACGTCGCTGATTTTTACCTTCGCAGCTATGCTGGCACCTCAGGCGCTCAAGGCGTTTCAGGTCTCGGACCTCAGCCTGCTTGCCGCTTTGTTCTTCGGCACTATTCTGGCGCGGATGGTGGTGCTTTACGGGATCATGCCCATATTCGGGCTTCTGGGTGTGGCGCGCCCCATTTCCAATAATTACAACACGGTTTTAATCTGGGGGGGCTTGCGTGGGGCGGTGACCGTCGCACTAGCGCTTTCTGTCTGGGAGAACCCAGCAGTGCCTTTGGAAGTAAGCCGTTTTATCTTTGTGATGGCAACCGGTTATGTGCTCTCTACACTGATCTTTCAGGCACCAACGTTGCGCCCTCTCATCAAATTCCTCAAATTGGATCAGCTCAATGACCGCGAACGCATGGTGCGGGACCGGGTGATGGCTTTGTCGCGGGAGCGGATACACAAGCGCGTCGGGCGTATCGCAGGCGACATGGGGTTGGGCTCGGTTCTCTCCAATGTCAGTGTTTCCAAGGTAAAAGCAGTGGACGAGGCAAGCGAGCCTCAGGCGTTGGGCAAGAAAGAAGGCCTCCGCGTTGGTCTCTTGACCTTGGCCAACCGAGAAGGCGAGCTTTACCTCGATTATTTCCAGAGGGGTCTGCTGGACCGACACATTGCGGATCTGTTGCGCGCGGAAAGCGGCAGGCTGTTGGATCGAACAAAAACGCGGGGGCCGGAAGGCTACATCTCTGCCAGTCTCAGGTCCTATGCTGTCTCCCGGCGTTTTCGCAGGGCATTGTGGTTTTATCGCAAACTCCATATTCGAGGCCCACTGGAATCTGCGGTAGCGGACAGGTTTGAGGTTCTTCTCGTCATCGGCTTTGCCTTGAAAGATTTGCGCGAGGTCAATCGGGATCTTGTCGCGCCTCTTTTGGGAGAAGACGTCTCCGAGCCGCTGGAACGTGTTCTGGAAGACAGATTGGCCGCCACCCAAAGTGCTCTTGAAGCACTGGAACTTCAGTACCCAGCTTATGCGGACAGCCTGCGGGCGCGTTATCTGGAGCGGATTGTTTTGGGCTTTGAGGACAGCGAATACAAGGCGCAGTTCGAACAATCCATGATCTCCAGCGAGATTTATGATGATCTGGAGCTGGACCGGAGAACACGGCAACACGCGCTGGACAAACGCCCCCCACTGGATCTGGGCTTGCGTCTGCAACGGATGATCCGGAAGGTGGATTTCTTCCGTGAGCTGAACGATAAAGGCACGAGGGATCTGGTGCGGGAGCTAACACCGGAACTTGCGGTGCCAGGCGAGCGTATTATTTCTGAAGGGGATAAGGGCGATAGCATGTATTTCATCGCCTCTGGTGAGGTCGAAGTGCAACTGCCGAATAACACTATCGAGCTCAAACAGGGCGACGTGTTCGGCGAGATTGCGCTTGTTACCAATGACCCCCGCAATGCCAATGTTACGGCCAAGGGCTATGTGACGTTGCTGTCGCTCAAGCGAAAAGATTTCCGCGACCTGACGCGCACGATCCCGTCTTTGCGTGATCATATTGAAAAAATTGCCGAAGAACGACTGGTCAAGAACGCGAAGCCTGACACATAGGTTCGATTTGGAGTTTTAGCTTAATCGTCGAACCAGGCGCGCCACAGCTCGTCAACGCATTCTCGTTGGCTCATCTGGTTGGTGCCCATGCGATTAAAGCCTCCCATCAAACGCCCAACGGTCTCACCTTGTTGATTGGTGATCTCCTCAGCCAGCATGTCACATGGCTCTGTTGCACCGTAATAGAAGGCCAACCCGCCATATCCGGCAGCAACAAGAACGACCAATGTGAAAAGTAATCTAATCATGATCAATAAGGTGCCGATGTGTAATGTTCAGATCCGCGGCGGAAAACCTCTCGGGTCGCGCCATCGCTGGTGTCGAAATCGCCTTCTCCGCACGCACTATAGCCATCGCGCCAGCCCATGTCATAGATGGGCTCAATCTCCGCCAACGCTTCATTGCGAATGATAGTGTCATCAAAGCCCGTAACGCGGGTGTGGGCCGTTTGGCAGCCGTCGGCGTAACCTGCTGAATAGTTTGGGTTCTGCAGAACTTGTGGATCGCGAGCGGTCTCACACCCGGCCAGCGCCAGTGTTCCTGTCGCCAGGAGGGCAAGAGCGATATTCATTGCTGCGCTGCGAAACATTCCGGGCCTCATGTTGCTCACCTGCATCTGTACTTGAGTCGTCGAAGAACAATTAACGCCCCATTATCCTTAAGCGTTCAAACAAGTCCAGCAGAGAAACCCGTCGTTTCGTTGGCTTTACTCGTTGGTGATTTTATTGCCGTGACAAAATAACGATTCAATTGATTCGATACGAACAACCCGCTCTTAGAGCTTACAAACTTAAACTGAAGCCTCACATAGAGCACATCATGCAACAACGTGTTTTGGGATAGTTGATCATCATGGCGCAGACGGACAAGAATACTTCAGTCCACAGTGAGGCGGATCGTCAGACATTGCTGGTACATGCCGATGCTCTGCATCAGGCCCAAGAAGTCAGCCAGGGGGGCTCCGCGGAGGGGCTCCTTGGAACAATGGTCTCCATGCTCAAAACCCGTGATGGCGCCTTGCAGGAACGGGAGGAAGAACAGTTTGTTCCCCTAATCCGGCAAATGGCTGAACAGGCAGAACTTGCGGTTCGCCGGAAACTGGCAGAGCAGATCGCCAACCTGCCGAATGCACCACGCGGGTTGCTTGAGTTTCTCGCCCACGATGAGATTGAAGTTGCAGAGCCGGTGCTCAGTCAAAGCGTACTCTTTGACGATGATCTACTGATTGAAGTTATCGAAGACAAAGGCCCCGAGCACGCGACGGCTATCGCCGGGCGGCCAAACGTCAGCAAATCGGTGAGCAGTGCTATCATTGAAACTGGGGCAACCGACGCCATTTTGGCCCTTCTTGAGAACGATGGCTCGGAGATCCAAAACTCGGATTTTGGCAAGATCGCCGGTTGGGCCAGCGGCAACAATCAGATGCAGCAGGCATTGGTCAATCGGAACGAGTTGCCGGAGATGATTGCCCAACAGATTTTCTGGTCCACAAGAGGTGGTCTGCGCCAGCAAATCCTGGAGCGGTTCTCGATCCGCCCCGGGCAATTGGACATTTTGCTCAAGGAAGCGGTGAGTGACGGTCTGGCCGATCCTGAGATTGTTGGTCTGCGGGACGCCATTGATCAAGCTATAGGCGGCAAGCCCGCCAATCGTTGGGTGCCGGTGTCCGAGCTTATCGGTCACATCAAGGCCGGGCGTCTGGGTGATTTTGCCAGTGGTGTTTCGAGATATCTGTCGATCCGCAAGAAAAGCGTGGAGCGGATACTCATCGACGAAGGCGGCGAGGCTCTGGCTGTTTTATGCCGTGCCCTTGACGCTGATCGGACGCAATTTACCTCGGTTTTGCTGAAGAACGACTATCGCCGTTTTGGAACCCCGCGCCCCCCTGGGCAGATTGAACAGGTCGCTCGCATCTATGACAGCATTGCCCCCGATGGTGCCCTTGCCACGGTGAAGATGTGGGACGTGATGCAGGATCAGCTCGCGGCTTAGTCCGTTTTCCTTGGGAAAAGAACAGACCGTATCCATCCCCAGGCCGAATTGCCTTTGAGCATGTGGCGATGCAGATACGCCATGTCTGCATTCAGCTTGGCTGGATCACTGAAATAATCCATGCGTGTGCGGCGCGGCTCATTGGGATCAAGCTCTTTCACGACCTTGGCGGGGTTTCCCGCAGCGATGGTATTGGCGGGCACGTCTTTGACCACAACAGAGCCAGCTCCAATAATTGAGTTATCCCCGATGGTAACGCCCTTACAGACAATTGAGCTGTCGCCGATCCAGACATTTTCACCCAAGGTGATGGGGGCGGTCTTGCCCATTTCTTGCGTGCGGTCGTAAGTGCCATGCCAGTCACTGTCAGTGAGGTATACATTGCCTGCCAACATTGTCCCGCGCCCAATGGAAATTTTGGTAGAAGAAGAAATGCGCACTCCAGGGGTGATCAAAGCATAATCGCCAATCTCAATTTGGCCGTGCCTGTCCACCCAATTCCACGATGTCATCCAGACATCCTGAGATACAGCAGAACTCATATGCACATGATTGCCAACCGTGATACCTTGGCCGTGTACATGAATGCCCCAGGGCCTTGCGATGTGGCTGCCTGGGCCAATTCCGTCAAAGTGGGGGTGAAGAAAATGCTCCGCATACCACGCCTCATAGGACGCCATCATGTTTCGAAGCCAAAGGGGGCGGTGATCTCTGCGCATAGGGGTATATCCGACATTTGGATCAAACTGTCCATTTAATACCTCGTTAAAGCGCTATGCCTAGCCTGACAAGTACGAAGTGCGAGAGGAAGGGATGCGCCGCCCCTTCTGCGCTTCCTCGAAAAGGCAAACCGTCTGGAAAGGCGGGACGCAAAACCACCGGCCCGTCACTTTCACGTGGAAAGAAGGGCAGCGGGGTTGCCGAAGGGACTGCTCTGAATTTCTTTCAAGCCCCTATCGGTTATCAGCATACGGATGGTCCGTATGTGCAATGAAACTATGGCTCGGAGGATGGGAAGCCATGTCAGTACCGATGCATGTGCTTGTCTTTGCATCTCAAAAAGGCGGCTCAGGAAAAACAACACTATCAGGCCACGTGGCCGTTGAAGCAGAACGGCAGGGCGCAGGGCCTGTCGCGTTGATTGATACGGACCCGCAAGGCTCTTTGGCAAAATGGTGGAATGTGCGGGAGACCCCCGCGCCGGCATTCATGCAATGCACGTTCCCCAATTTGCTGCACGATATCGAACGGGCTCGGTCCGAAGGATATCGGCTTGTGGTCATTGATACGCCTCCGGCGGTCACCCGCGCGATTGCCGAAGTGGTGGCCATGGCGGATCTGGTGGTCCTGCCAACACGGCCCAGCCCGCATGATCTGCGTGCAGTGGGGGCCACGGTGGACATCGTGGAAAGCAGGAACAAACCCATGGTGTTTGTTCTCAATGCTGCCAACCCCAGGGCCCGCATCACGGGGGAGGCCGCTGTTGCCCTCTCCCAGCACGGGACTGTGGCTCCGGTGACCTTGCATCACCGCACCGATTATGCCGCCAGCATGATCGATGGCCGGACGGTCATGGAGGTCAATCCCAAGTGCAAATCCTCGTTGGAGATATCAGCCCTTTGGGATTATCTCTCCGACCGCCTTTCCCGGTTGGAAGAGGAAGGTCATGAACGCGGCGTCCGTGCCGTGGGCCCGCGCATCAATGCTCTTGGCAAGTCCGCACCGGCTTTTGGCCGCCGCGCCTCGGCAAGCGCTTAAGGAGGCAGGATCATGAATGAACAACCAGCTTTCAAAAACGGCAATGCCTCAGGCCCAAACGGGGGCGGTGGCCAGAACGGCCAGAACGGAGGCGGCTTCGCCTCTCTCACCGCCGGGATCATGGCCCGAAAGGGTGAAGCGAGCCCGGCTCCTGCTCATCTGGATGGGGTTTCTCTGCATACCCATGGCGTTGCCCGCCAACCAGATGTGCCCCGGCCGCCGGTTTATCACGAGCCGGATCCTGAACCTGTGCTCGCCCCAGTGGGTCCGGTAGAGCCAGTGGCTCAGGTAGAGGAACCCGAACGTGAGCCTGTTGAGGCACGGGAGGGGCCGCCTGAGCCAGCGCTTGAGCCGGTGATGGAGCCCGAGCTGAAGGAAGATGAGAAGCCGTTCTCAACACCAGAATTGCGCAAGAAAGCTCATCGCAAGGCAACGCTGAGTTCTGGTGATTGCTGTGAGCTGCCTTTGCCGACCGCTGTTACCCAAACCTTGCCGCAAGGGGCAAAAGCAAGGGTGATCACACGGTTGGATCCGGAACGGGTTCGGAAGCTTAAAATTCTCGCAGCCCGCATGGGCACCTCCAATCAAAAGGTGATGCTGGCAGCCCTGGATCACTACCTGGAATATGCCTGTGAGGTCATGGCGGCAGAGTGTCCGTGCCTGGCTCGGTCCATGGCGAACAAGGACTGATCAGCTCTGGCCGCTCTTCTGGCAGGGGGGAGGCGAGAGATCGCACCTAAATACCTGTGGAAGAGCCACTGAAACAGTTGAAGCCTTGCCCCTGAGACGTCTATTGTCCGATGGATTCTTCTTGGGGGCAGGGCACGCTAGAGCAATAGCGAGCCCCGTCCCCTTCATTCATGGGCAAATGGGGTAGGCTCCTTGATGATATTGCATGCGGTGCTGTCCGGCTTTGTGCTGGCGTTCCTTGCTCCTACCGTGCATCGGCTGACCCGGCCCCTCAGTGGCTGGGTGCTGGCTCTGTTGCCTGCCAGTATATTTGCCTTCTTTTTCTTGCAAATTCCCGGCATCGCCGCAGGCGGCGTGGTGCGCGAGGCGATCCCGTGGGTCTCAAGTTTTGGGGTTCAGCTCTCGTTTTATCTGGATGGGCTCAGCCTTGTTTTTGCGCTTTTGATCAGCGGCATCGGTACCATCATCGTGATCTATACGGGGGGCTATCTTAAAGGTCACCCTCATCAGGGCCGGTTCTACGGATTTATCCTGGCCTTCATGGGCTCCATGCTGGGGCTGGTGCTGGCAGACAACCTGATCACCCTGTTTGTGTTCTGGGAACTCACCTCCATTACGTCGTTCCTGCTGATTGGGTTTAATCACGCAAATGCCAAGGCGCGGCGGTCCGCCATTCAAGCGCTCTATGTGACAGCGGGGGGCGGCTTGGCCATGTTGGGCGGGCTGGTACTGCTGGGCATGGCCTCCGGCACCTATGAGATGTCCGAGATCCTTAGTAACGGGTCCATCGCCGATGATGCCTTGTATGTGCCTATTTTCATTCTGATCCTGGCTGGCGCTTTTACCAAATCAGCTCAGTTCCCATTTCACTTCTGGCTGCCCAATGCCATGGAAGCCCCCACCCCGGTGAGCGCCTTTCTTCATTCAGCCACCATGGTCAAGGCGGGTGTCTATCTGCTGGCACGCATGCATCCGGTGCTGGGAGGCACCGAGCTTTGGACAACCGTCCTGCCCATCTTTGGCGGCATTACATTGATCATCGGCACCATATTGGGCCTGCGCCAGGTCGATCTGAAGCTGATGCTGGCCTACACAACAGTGGCAAGCCTCGGGCTTTTGGTCATGTTACTGGGGCTGGGCTCAGAGATGGCGGTGGAAGCGGCCGTGATCTATCTCATCGCGCATTCCTTCTTCAAGGGCGCTTTGTTTCTAGTGGCAGGTTCTGTGGATCACCAGACCGGCACACGCGAGACCTTAGGCCTTGGGGGGCTTGGCGGTGCCATGCCAATCACTGCCTTTGCCGCTATTTTTGCAGCCCTCTCCATGATGGGCGTGCCGCTGTTCTTTGGCTTTATTGCCAAGGAAGTGATCTATGAAGCCACCACCCATATGGATCTTGCGACAATCATTACAGCCGTAGCGGTAGTGGGAAATGCGCTGATGCTGGCCATTGCCGCGGTGGTATCCATTCGGCCATTTTATGGCCCCATCGTGACAACCCCCAAGGCCCCGCGTGAAGGCCCGCCAAGCATTTGGCTGGGCCCTGTTCTGCTGGGCGCTTGCGGATTTTTGTTTGGGGTCTGGCCTGAGCTGGCAGCGACCTATTTCGTCAGCCCCATGACCGGCGCGATCACGGGCCATAGTGCGCATGTAGAATTGCACCTGGCTTTTGTACCCGGCCTGCCGCTTATTCTCAGCGGGGTGACGATCATATTTGGCATGATCTGCTTTTGGTATTCCGAACGGATCCGGAAAGCCGCAAACTCTCTTATGGGCAACTGGTGGGGCCCCGACAAAGGTTCGGATCAATTCCTTGCCGGTCTTGATCGTTTTTCCCAATGGATCACCGGCCTGATCCAGCGCGGGAAGCTGAGATCTTATGTGGTGATGACCCTGTCAGTTCTGGCAATCACGCTCGGTGCGCCGGTTCTCGCCTTTGACATGATGCCGGAAAGCTTCCAGTTCCCTGAGGCGCCGTGGCGGGTTTATGGCGTTTTGGCGCTGGCGGTTACCGGCGCGTTTGCGCTGATGTTTGCCCGCTCCCGATTACAAGCCATCCTGTCCATGGGGGTAACCGGGTTTTCCGTTGCCCTTATCTTCTTGCTATTCGGTGCGCCGGATCTCGCCTTTACCCAGTTCATGGTGGAGACCTTGTCGGTTGTGATCATCGCATTGGTGCTGTTGCGCCTGCCTGTCGATACCTATGACAGTAGAGATGCGCTGCCGTCCATGCGAGATGCAATTATTGCCATCGCGGTGGGAGCCTCTTTCACGGTGCTGCTGATCGCCATTACATCCGGTACCCTGGATCTTTCACTAAGCACGTATTTTGCGGAAAACTCTTACACCCAAGCCCACGGGCGCAACATCGTCAATGTGATCCTGGTGGACTTCCGGGCGCTCGATACATTGGGCGAGATCACCGTTGTCATGGTGGCTGGTTTGGCAGCTCTGGGGCTGATCAAAATTCGGCGCGGTAAACTGATGGCCCCCAAACCGCCTGCAGACCAGGGAGACGCAAAATGAGCTCTCTGATCCTGCGCACGGTGGTTCCGCTTTTGGTCAGCTTGATGTTGGTCTTTTCCATCTTCGTTTTATTCCGCGGACATAACCTTCCCGGCGGCGGCTTTATTGGCGGTTTGATCGCCGCCTCCGCCATGGCGCTTTATTTGATCTCTGATGGCCCCGCTCTGGTGCGCAAAGCCATGGTCATCCATCCCATCTCTATTGCCGGCTTGGGTGTTGTCGCAGCAGCGCTGAGCGGTATCCCTTCGTTCTTTGTGGGCAAACCTTATTTGACCGGCCTTTGGTGGCTGCCGGAAGATATTGACATCCACATGGTGGCAACACCGGTGGTGTTCGACATCGGCGTCTATCTCGTGGTGGTGGGAACCATCACCGCCATTGCTCTGGCTCTGGAGGAGTGGCGCTAATGGAACCGCTTTTCGCCATTGTTGTGGGGATCCTGTTTTCGATCTCGGTCTTCTTGTTTCTCAGCCGGTCCTATGTGCGTGTGATCCTGGGCATCTTCATGCTGTCCAACGCGACGCACCTTTTGATCTTTACCGCTGGGCGCTTGACCCTTGAGGTGCCGCCCTTGATCCCGGACCACGAATATGTCCCTGTCGAAGCCATTGCGAATCCATTGCCTCAGGCGCTTATCTTGACCGCCATTGTGATCAGCTTTGCCCTGTTTGCATTCATCCTTGTGCTGACCTATCGCACTTATCAGGAACTTGGCACGGTGGACACTGATGAGATGACGGCTTCCGAGCCTCCAGCGACCTCTCCATCAGATACTGCAGGGGAGAGTAAATCATGATGGTGGGGGAATGGATCATTGCCGCGCCGGTCTTCCTGGCGCTTTTAGGCGCGGGGCTGTGCGCTGTCTTCTGGTGGCGGCCCATTGCGCAAACGATCATCGGGATCATCACCACTTTGGCCATGGTGGCGACCTCCGGCACCTTGTTCTTCCGCGTCCTTAGCGATGGCCCGCAGGTCATGGCTATGGGGACCTGGCCAGCGCCTTACGGCATTGTCTTTGTCGCCGATATTTTGGGCGCTAGCCTTGCTTTTCTGACCGCGCTCATTGGTTTTGCGACTCTGGTCTATAGCCTCGGCGATCAAAGCTCTGACTTTCGTCGGGTAGGCTACACTCCGCTTTTATTGGCCATGTTGGGCGGTGTTTCCGGCGCGTTCCTCACTGGCGATATTTTCAATCTCTATGTCTGGTTCGAGGTTTTGCTGATCGGCTCCTTTGGCCTTTTGGTTTTAGGCGGACGCAAGGAACAGCTTGATGGGGCGCTGAAATACGCAACCCTCAATCTGTTGGCGACCACGTTTTTCCTGATCGCCACGGGGCTGCTCTACGGCTTGGTGGGATCGCTGACCATGGCCGATCTGGCCGGCAAGGTGGCAGCAGTTGAAAATCGCGGACTGGTCACAGCCGTGGCGGCCTTGTATTTGCTGGCGTTCGGGATGAAGTCCGCAGCCTTTCCGCTGTTCTTCTGGCTTCCTGCGTCCTATCACACGCCGCAGCCTGGGGTCTCTGCCATCTTCGGGGGCTTGCTCACCAAAGTTGGCGTCTACGCCTTGTTCCGAACCTTCACGCTGATTTTCCCTCTGGACGGCGGTATCTTCTCAACCCTGCTGGTGATCATCGCCGCTGCCACCATTCTGGCGGGCGGCTTTGGCGCCCTGGCGCAAACGGATGTGCGCCGGGTGGTGGCTTTCGCCGTTGTTGGCGGCATTGGCTATATTCTTGCGGGCCTTGCGCTCTCATCGCCGCTGGCGATTTCCGGCAGCTTGTTCTACGTGGTTCATTCCATGTTGATCTCAACGGCCCTTTTCATGGCGGTGGGCATCGCAGGACGTATTGGCGGCGGCTATGATCTTGCCAGCCTTGCCGGGGTCTATCGTGCGGCGCCGATTTTTGCAGGCGTATTTTTGGTTGCGGCCTTCGTGGTCTCAGGCGTGCCGCCTTTCTCAGGCTTCTGGCCCAAGGTGGTACTGGTTCAGGCCAGCCTTGCCGCAGGAGAGCCCTGGCTGGCAGCCTCAATCCTGCTGGGTGGGTTTTTGACCCTGCTGGCTTTTGCCAAGGTTTTCACTCTGGCGTTCTGGCGCGATACTGAGCCTGTTGCCGAGAACGCAACGAGCCTTGACGCCATGCTGGGCGGCAGATCATTCGCGCTGCTTGCGCCAACGGTAATCATCATATTTGCTGCGGTGGTTTTGGGTCTTTTTGCCGAGCCGATTGTTCAGTTGACTAATGCGGCGGCGGCAAGTCTGCTTGATCCAAGCGCCTATATTGAAGCTGTTATGGGGGCGCGTTGATGAATCTCTTTACGCTCAATCTTTTGCTGGCACTGGTCTGGGCCACCATCACCGGCACGTTCACACCTATGAATTTTTTGGCAGGCTTTTTGATCGGAAGCCTGGCGCTCTATATTCTGCGTCTGCAATACAAGACGAAGTATTTCTCCCGCGGCGTGCTGTTGCTCAAGCTGGTGTGGCTGTTTCTTTATGAACTGGTGCTGTCCGCGCTCCGCGTGGCACGAGATGTGCTGAGCCCGAGAATGCGGTTTCGTCCCGGTATCATCGGTCTGCCCTTGACCGTAAAAGACGATGTGCAGATCACTTTGCTGGCTAATCTGATCACCCTTACCCCCGGCACCATGAGCGTGGATGTCTCAACAGATAAGACCACGCTTTATGTTCATGCCATGCATGGGGATGATCCCGAAGGGCTTATCCACGATCTTCGCGTGGGCTTTGAGCGGCAGATCAAGGAGACGCTAGGATGACATTGGGATGATCGAAACTCTTGAAGCAAACATCGGATCCTTTGGCGCAAGTTTTCTGGACTTCTCGCTGACCGTGGCCTTTGGCATGTTGATCCTGTCCTTCTTCCTGACGGTCTATCGCCTGGTGCGCGGACCCTCCCTGGCGGATCGTGTGCTGAGCCTTGATTTCCTCTTTACGCTTGGGATGACATTTATTGCGATCTTCGTGATCTCGTCTCAGCGTTTTGTTTATCTGGATATCGCCATCGCTCTGGGGCTGGTGGGCTTCCTCGCAACGGTGGCCTACGCCCGCTACGTACTTCAGCGCTGGCGCCTTCGGGAGACCGCCAATGATTGATCTTCTCACAGGCATCTTGATCCTGGGAGGCGGAGGCTTTTGCCTCATCGCAGCTATTGGCGTGGTGCGGTTTCCTGATCTTTACGTGCGCATGCACGCGGCGACCAAGGCCGGCACTTTGGGCGTCGGGCTGGCGCTTATGGCAATTGTCGTCAACTCCGGAGATCTGGGAACCATATTGCGGGCCATTGCAGCCTTGCTGTTTATCTTCCTCACGGCTCCCATTGGGGCGCACCTTCTGGCCCGGGCCGCCTATGCCTCGGGCGTGAAAATGTGGGACGGTAGTGCCGTGGATGACCTCAAAGATCGCTATGATTTTGCGGCGGGAACCCTGGAAGGGGTAAAGCCCCCAAGTTCAGCGCCCGCAAAGCAATCTGATCAATAGTCCGTCAAGACATGGGCTTTATCTCTACTGGATCACAGAGGCTAGAATCGCGTTAAGTGCGGGCGAAATCGCGTTTGGGGTAGGCAGAGGCAATCATGGGTGAAAACGTCGATCTCATCGACATGACGGCGGATATCGTTGTTGCCTATGTGGGCAAGAACACCCTTTCGCCTGCTGAAGTGCCCAAGCTCATCCGGGATGTTCATGACGCCCTTGCGGGGTCGGCATCAGCAGACGAGGCGGCGGCGATGGACCTGGTTCCTGCCGTGCCCATCGATCAATCAGTACTGCCGGATCACATCGTCTGCCTGGAAGATGGCAAGAAGTTCAAGTCGCTTAAACGCCATCTCACCAGCCAATATGACATGACCCCCGAGGAGTATCGCGCCCGGTGGGGACTGCCGTCAGATTATCCGATGGTGGCACCCAATTATGCCAAGGCCCGGTCAGAGCTGGCCAAGAAATTGGGCCTGGGGCGAAAATCAGCTAATGATGCAGACGCCAAATCGGCGTAATCTTGACGTCTATGATCTGTTGATCTGACCTGTTGGTCTGACCTGTAGCGAAAACGAGCCCCCTTTGTTTAACCTGGTGACAGCCCATAAACTTGTTCGACCCGCCGCTATGGTTCTGGCCGCAGGGCTTGTTGTCGGTGCGATTGTGATGTTGCCGTTCTGGGTCTGGCAGCAGGTCTCAACCCAAGGCTCGCGCACTGCTGAGGCCGAGGCAGCAGAATGCTGGGGCTGCGCGCCCTTTGAGCATCTGATCGATCTTTTTGAGCTGCAGCAAGCTTCGGCAGCGCCCGAAATCCGTGATCTGGAGCGGCGGTTGGGGCGCAACAACTTGCTGCCGGATTCGCGTCTGATCGCGGAAGAGGACCTTGCCCGCAATACTGAGCTCATGGGGGCAGCCGATCAGGCTCTTGAGGTTCTCATCGCCAAAAGAGATGAATGCGTGGCGGATGCGGCCTGCCGGATGGGGCCAAGCGCGTTCCAGCAACAGACCTGCGGTGGCGGCTGGCCCGATGCGCGGCTGCATAATTCTCTGACCCGGGTGGCGGATCAGATATTTTCCATGGGCTCGCAATGCCGAGGGCTTTCCTGCCCAGTCGTTGATTGTACGGTGCGCACGCGCCTGGATGGCGCGCTTGTCGTACTTATGGACACTCTGGCAGAGATCGAGGTGGATGTGGCCTCCGACACTCTGCAAAGCGAAAGCTACACAAACTATCTCAGAGGTCTGCGGGCCCATCTGGAACAATTACCCCTGGTTTTGCCGGTTCTTTCCGAGGAAGGCTTTCGCCAATGGCAGGAGGGGCTTGGCGCCCTGAGCGTCTTTGAGCGCGGGGGCGATGAAGCACAGTTGGTTCCAAGCTGGCGGCATCAGCTTTTGGAGCGCTACCTTCAGCAATTGGAAGGGTTTGCGGGGCAGAATTCCAATGCTCAATCCCTGGGCTATCGCCCCTGGTGGCCGGCGCTGGTGGAAACCGCTTCGCTTGCTCTGGCCCAGATACATCATCTGGAATGGCAACCGGCCAATGAGATCATGGCCTGCCAGAACCCTCGAGCTGACCGTCTAACCTCTTTGCGCGCAAGCCTGCGTCGGGCGTCCGCAGCGCTTTCGGTCTGTGGCGCTCGCGGCGGATGCGCGGCCACAGAACCCATCAATATTCTTGGCCGCCTTGATGGAAGAGAAATCAACAACGTGACGACAGCAGCGGACTTCCTCGCTGCGGCCAACACAATATTGGCAGAAGAGCTTCAATCGCTTCGGATCGCGGCCAGCGACCGCGTGTCGCTTCATCCGGACCTTGAGGCTTATGGGGTGTGGGAGGCCATCAACGTCGCTGTGGAAGGTGGCGAGAACCGTTGCATCGCAGAAGAAGGCGCGTGGCTGGGGCTTTTCCCGGACACAGTCCAATCAGGCTCCAGCACCGAAGTGGGTCACGAGGCAATACTATCCGTACCCCTCAATGGACGAGCCAGCGAAGACGGGGCCTTCCTCGAAGCTCCTGACCAAGCGGGAAACTATGAGGTGCGCGCCTTTGCCCCAGATGCCCGCGGCGGGGCCGAGCTGGCCCGCGCGCCCTTGAGCGTCTGGCCCGGCCCGACTTTCTGTGAAGGCTTTGACGGTATCTGGGACACAGATTTTGGCGAGCTTCACATGTTCGTACGCGGCAATGATGTTCGGGGCACCTACCGCCGCACGGCAGGGCTTGCACCGGGCTTTTTCTCCGGGGAGCGGGACGGGCAGGTTCTTGTGGGAAACTGGAATTCTGAAATCGGCGGGGGCGGTGCTCGCCTGGTTCTTGCCGCTGATGGGCAAAGCTTTCGCGGCACCTGGAGCCATAGGCCCGGCCAGTATGCTGGAACAGGTCAGTGGAATGGAAGCTGCGTGGCCTCGGAATAATCCAGAGCGGTGCGTTCACCCGCCAAGGCCCACTCAAGAGAGCGCAGTCGGCAATATTTGAGAGGGCAGGTGGCTCGTGTGCTTTTGAGGGCCAGCTCTAACCTTCCGATGATCAGATGCGCAATCAGCGGATCTTTTGACAATAAAAATTCGCTCTTTACACGGAGCATTTCTCCAAGGTGCTTGGCGCGGTTGTAGGGGTAAGCATCCTGCATGGTGGCCTCAATCTGTAAGGCAACAGTCTCGCATGATCCTGAGGGGCGGGCATAAACCCCGATAGGACCGCAACAGCGCTAGCTTGCCATATTGAGCTCAAATGCGATGCGGGCGGCCCATTTCAGCTTTTGATCATATTGAATGGCAGACCCGGTCAGGGGGATAAGGGTGACGCGATCCTCAAACCCTTTAATGACCTTGGCAAGCCAGAGAGCGCCAAGCGAGTTTTCCACCACACAGGTCTGACCAATGGCAGCAGCCAAATTGCGATCTTCGAGACGCGTAGCGATCAGAAACGAGGCTTCGCGATAAGGCCCCATTGCATCATCCAGTTTTACCGCAAGGCCGGAACTGACTTGCAGGTTTACCGGCAGGGGGCTTGGCGCCGTTGCGATGATCGCGCCGTCACTGCGCACATGGCCAATGACATCAACGCTGTCGCTGCCAGGTTCCGAGATGAGCTCAGAGGGCGAGACGCCAAACAGGTCTGCAAACTTGACCAACCAATCTGTGGAAACAGTCATCACATTGGTCTCAAGCCGGGAGATGGTTTGGGCTGTGGTGCCCAAAGCCTTGGCAACATAGGTCTGGTTCCAGCCACGCGCCTTTCGTAATTCCCGTAACCGGGTACGGAGGTCGGGTGTGGGGGTCGCTTCGGTCATAATAAATTCCAATGAAACAGCGATGTTTCCACATTAAGTAATATTTTTCAAGAAAATGCACTAGTAAAGTTATCCTCGGGGATGTATTTATCGATTATTCACGTAATGCGTAATTTTTCGTGGAGGTTGGTCATGCATTCGCCTATTTCGTTAGATGGTAGAAAACTGGGGTTTCTCTCCCCGGTGAAGGATTCACCTGGGCAAGTGGCGCTGGTGCGTCAATTATCGGCTCATATGTTCCAGATCCCGGTTGAGGAGCTTGATGCTGCCACCCGCCGGAACCCAGACGTGGCTCTGGCCCGGCAGTCGGCCATGTATGTCTGCCACGTCATGCTGCGCTTGAGTTTTAGCGAGATCGGGCAGCATTTTGGGCGGGATCGCACCACCGTCGCTCATGCCTGCAAGGTGGTGGAAGATCATCGCGACGATCAGGTTTTCGATGAATTGGTTGGCCGGATTGAAACGGCGGTCGCTGCCATGGGCCTTCGCCGCAGCTCGGGATACTTTGGTCGCGATGGCCGGGTGAGGTTCCCATGCTGAGCCCCCGGCAAGTTGAGCGCGAAGCTTCGCGGGTTTTGCGGCGTCTGGCGGAGCCAAAAACCTCGCTCGCCCGTATCGAGGGCTCAGACAAATGGGGTATTTTCTCGTCTCGCAATGGGTGGCGACGGCCTGTTGTTCAGACGGCGGATGAATACGTCTCAGCCTTTATCTCTCGGGAGTTTCTCAAAGCACTGTCCGGAGAACATCCAGGTGCGCTCGCTGGCGTGCCGCCGCGTCATGACTTGAGTGAGATCGGGGCAGCCTTCTTGCGGCGCGAGCAGGCAGGGGCCGACCCCTTTGCAGGGCAACACCGATTGATGGCAACACGCACCGTCAAAGGAACAGGTAACATCAAGCAAAGGCTGACGGTCAACGCGGCGGAGACCCCCTTGGGGTGGCTACGAACGCGGAAAGGCTCTGACGGCCAGACGCTTATTTCCGAAGTGGAATTTGAAGCTGGCGAAAGGCTGCGGGAAGATTTCACCAAGGCAGGGCTGACAGCCAAAGTCACAGCAGATTGGTCCCTTGCCCCCGGCACGGCCCCCAAGGGACGCGGCGGAGCAGGTCAGCTTGAGATCACAGACATGGCGTTGGCCGCGCGGCAGCGGTTTGCCAAGGCCCTTGAAGCCGTGGGGCCGGGGCTCAGCGATGTGCTGGTGGAGGTGTGCTGTCATCTTCATGGGCTGGAAGAAACCGAACGCGGCCTGGGCTGGCCCAAGCGGGCGGCCAAGGTGGTTCTTAAGATCGCGCTTGGAAGGCTGGCGCTGCACTATGGATTGGTGCCGCGAGAGGGGCGGCATGGGCGCATCCGCAGCTGGAGCGGAAAATCATGAGATATGAGAGAGATCAGCGAGGCTTAACCGTTTCTCGATGCCCTTGCAGCGGCAGCTTCTGCCTTCACCCGCCGGACCATAGCCGACAGTCCGTTGGCGCGCTGGGGCGTGAGGTGTTGATCCAGACCAAGAGAGCCGAAGGTTGCACTGGCGTCCAGCTCCAGGATCTCGGATGCCTTGCGTCCGGAGAAGACCAGAAGCAGGATGGCGATCAGCCCACGGACAATCAGGCTATCGCTGTCGCCCCGGAAGTTGAGGGTGGGGTCCGGTGTTTCTTCAATGGGTTCACGAACCAGCCAGACCTGGCTGACGCAGCCTTCAACAAGGGTTTCCTTGTTATGTTCTTCGGCGCTGAGCGGCGCGAGCGCGCGCCCCAGATCCAGCACATGGGCGTAGCGATCCTCCCAATCTTCGAGATAGGAGAAATCATCAATCAGTTGCTCAATAGAAGTTTGCTCAGCCATGGGCAGTCCCTTATGCCGGATGGCACTTTTTGGCAAGATAGGGCTCTAGTCGTTCAGCAGGTCCTGCATTTTGTCCTGGCTGAGGCGATAGGTCAGAAGATCATCCATGTGGTGGAAGCCTACGCGATTGTAGAAATCTCGCGCCGGATTGGCATGAACCACATTGAGCTGCAGGTGATTGATACCGCGCTCTTCGGCGATGGCGGCAATCCGTTTGACCAGATGAAAGCCCACCATCTTGCCGCGGGCGGCTTCGGATACGAACAGATCCTGGATGAAGAAACCGGCGCAGCCTTCCCAGGTGGAATAGGTCCGATGGAAGATGGCAAGGCCGACGGGCTCGCCTTCTGATTCGGCAATAAGGGTCTCGAATTGGCGGTCCGGCCCAAATCCGTCGCGGGCCAGGTCTTCTGCCGTAGCATGGAAATAATCCAGTGTTTCCTGGTATTCAGCCAAGGCGCGCAGGAATTTGGCCATGGTCTCGGCGTCACCAGGTTCGGCGTCGCGAATTGTTACGTCGTCCGGCGAAGCGCCGAGGTCAGACTTCAGCATGTGTTGATGCCCCTGAATGGTATGCGCTCAAAAGCCCAATTGATGAGAGAACCCTATATGGGAAGCGCGAGCCGATTTGCAGCATGTCTGAGCCGAAAAATCCAGAGTTAATAGGAAAGCTCTCGCAAGATTGAGATCAGCTTTGAAGGGAAGTGATGCGGCGACTAGTCGTCTTCGCCAACGGGACCGTCATCCAGCCAGGTATGGGCGCGGCCGGCCAGGTTTGTGGCGGCGCTGCGCGTGGTCCAGAGCATGCGGTCTCCGGTCTCACAAGCAGTGGGCTGGCGATCACAGAAGCCCAGAAGGTCTGTGACGGTGACCTGCAGCATGATGGCGACCTCTTCCAGTTGCACTGGATCGGTCTCCATTTGGCGACGCTGTTCCTCGTCCACGCCTGTTACCAGGGGCAGGGCGATGACGATTGCGCCAATCCAGAATGCTGCACGAAACAAAAACATGATGCCTCTCGGTTTCCATCTACGAGTGACACCCTAGGGACTACATCTTTCCGCCGAGTTAAACGAATTGGTAAACTCTGTGAACAAAGTTTTACTTCAATTTGCATTTAAATTGTCTTGAATTTCTCAAGAGCAAAAACCCCCGAAAACGGGGATAAACTGAGGATTGGACGATTGCCCCAATCCCTCTAGAGTGCCTTTACCGACAAAAAATATTGGGA
>JAJFIL010000159.1 GCA_021774965.1 Alphaproteobacteria bacterium | reverse complement strand
TCTTGAGCCTGCTTGAACATATCACCAAGGTTTTTCATTACTCACTCCGCCTACAGATCATCATCATCGTTGTCGGCCCCCAAAGCGAACTCTTGAAGGGAAAAATCCGGTCCACCGGGTGCAGGCGCTGCGATGAATTCATCCTGTGCCTCAATTATATCTACCACCTCGGCATCTGGAAACGCCACAAAGGCTGCTGCCACCAGAGCATCTTCTTTGGCCGCGGCAACGGCACGAGCCCAATCGTCTTCCTGTGTTTCGCGCAAAGTGGGGCCGCCGCCTTCATTTGAGACAGATATGGCCCAAATGCCTCCCGTCCAGTCTTCCAGACGGGTTTTTAGCCGTCCCGCAAGATCTTTGGGGGCTCGGGGCGCCGGGCGAAAATCAATCCGTCCGGGCTCAAATGAAATCAGATGCACATGGTCTTCAAGTTCGGTGCGCAGGCGCAGGTCGCGGTGTTGATCGGCCAGCGCCACAACTTCTGCAAAGCTTCGCACGCTCACAACAGGTTCGGCTTGTGTCTGGGCCACGGGCTGAGGGGCTGCGCCTGAGCCGTGACTGGCACGAGGCCCGCTGCTGCCTGTTGAGCTGCCCCCACCACTGCGGGGCGTGCCACCCGAGGACGATGCACCGCCACCGGTTCCGTCCGGCAAGGGCGTACCGCCGCCGTCAGCTTCCAGCATGCGGATCACTTCGTCCGGGGTCTTCAGCTTGGCGGCATAGGCCAGGCGAATAATGCCCATTTCAGCGGCGGCCAGCGGGCGAGGGGCGTCTTTGGCTTCCTTCAAACTCTTCAGCAGCATCTGCCAGGTGCGGGTCAGCACGTTGATAGGCAGGCGCGTGGCCATTTCCTTGCCGCGGGCAATTTCCTCCGGCGGCAGGGTGGCGTCATCGTCCGCATCGGGAACAATTTTAAGTCGGGTCAGCCAATGAGCCAGATCCAGCAAATCATTCAGCACCACAATGGGGTCTGCGCCGCGATCATATTGATCGGACAGCTCGGCCAGGGCAGCAGCCGTGTCGCCTTCCATGACCATGTTTAGAAGATCCAGCACCCGGGCGCGATCTGCGAGGCCCAGCATGTCCCGAACTTCGGCCTCAGATATCTGAACTTTTCCGTCGTCACCCTTTGCCCCATGAGCAAGCGCCTGATCCAGCAATGACAGCGCATCCCGGGCAGAACCCTCTGCGGCCCGCGCCATCAGGCCGAGGGCTCCGCGATCGGGGTTTGCCCCTTCATTGCTGGCGATCTTGCCCAAGTAATCGATCAACACATCCGCTTCGATGCGTTTGAGATCAAAGCGCTGACAGCGGGAAAGCACCGTTACGGGTACTTTGCGAATTTCGGTGGTGGCAAAGATGAACTTCACATGGGCCGGGGGCTCTTCCAATGTTTTCAGAAGGCCGTTGAACGCGGCCTTCGAGAGCATGTGAACCTCATCGATGATGTAAATCTTGTAGCGCGCAGAAACCGGCGTATAGCGAGAGCCATCAATGATCTCCCGAATGTCATCGATCCCGGTGCGGGAGGCCGCATCCATTTCCAGCACGTCCACAGAGCGACTTTCGGCAATGGAGACGCAATGCTCGCAAACCCCGCAGGGGGAAATCGTCGGCCCACCCGTGCCGTCAGGGCCAATACAATTAAGTGCCCTGGCAACGATCCGCGCCGTGGTGGTCTTGCCGATGCCGCGCACGCCGGTCAGCATGAATGCGTGGGCAATGCGGCCCGCGTCGAACGCATTAGACAGCGTCCGCACCATGGCTTCCTGGCCGATAAGGTCGTCAAAGGTCTGGGGTCGGTATTTTCGCGCCAGTACGCGATAGGCGTCGTCTTGCTTCGCCGATCCACCCTCAAGCGCGAACCCTGGCTCGGTGTCAGGGTTAGGCGTCGAAGTCTCGTCGGTCATGAAGGCTCCAGCTGCGAGGGCGGGGAGAAATAAAGGGTGCCAAAATTGGCGACCGCCAATTCAAGAAACCCAAATCGGCAATGGCCGGTTCAAGAAACCCAAATCGGCAATGGCCGATTCAAGAAACAAAGGGTGAGAGGCTGAACCGACCCGAACCGGTCTCGTTACGGCTGCTTCCTTCCGGACCTGACCGGGTTGGCGAGTGGATCGTCCAGCCAACCTCTCAGGCGCAGTATATCAGAAAACAGGCCCCCTCGCGCAAGGGGCATCGACAAGGTTTCCGCATATTTTAGGCTTATAGACGCGGGACCTGCGCTCATGTCACATAAGGGCTTCGCCCTGGGCCACATAGTTTACTCAGAAGCTTCAAGGATGCCTCATGCCGAACCCCAATACTTTCGCCAATAATCCGCTGGATCGAGCCTCTGAAAAACGCACCGACCCAGATTGGCTGGCCGCTCAGATCAAGGCGCCGAGCACGCTCATTGTGCCCTTCTGGGATCTAAAGCCGATGATCCTGCCGCCCGCAGAAAAAGGCGGCGCGCGGGAAGTGGGCTGGCTCCGCCCCGGTGCGCTGGAGGGGTTGGCTTCGCGCAAGGCCGTCACGGTCTTTCTGGGTCAGGAACACGGAGAGAAGGGTGACACCAGCTTTTTCGCTGTGGATCTGGACCTGGGCCGCGATCCGGAACGGGAAGGCCCCCTTGCGGGCTTTGGCAAATTCCATGATCTGCGCGCCGCCGCCATGAGCCTGCCCGCGACCGAGGCCGCCATCATGGCGCAGGCCAAATCCATGATCGACTGGCACAAACGTCATGGCTTTTGTGCGGTCTGCGGGGCGGGCACGGAAATCGAAGAGGGCGGTTACAAGCGCCAGTGTCCTTCCTGCGGGGCCGAACATTTCCCCCGCACCGACCCGGTGGTGATTTCCCTCGTGGTCAGCGGCGATAAATGCCTCATGGGGCGCGGCCCCCAATGGCCAAAGGGCATGTTCTCGGCCCTTGCCGGTTTTCTGGAACCGGGGGAGACCGTTGAGGAAGCCGTGGCGCGGGAGATCATGGAAGAAACTGCTGTGAAGGTCGGCCGCGTGGATTATCAGTTCAGCCAGCCCTGGCCATTCCCTTCCTCCTTGATGATGGGCTGTATCGCAGAGCTCGCAGACGGCGCCTCCATGGAAACGAAAGTTGACGGGATTGAGATCGCCGAAGCGCGTTGGTTTGCCAAGGGTGACATTCGCGCCGCACTGGCGGGAGGCGAAGTGACAGATGAAAACGGCCCCTTCATGGTCTCCCCGCCGCTGGCCATTGCGCATCAATTGCTGAAGGTCTGGGTGGGGGCATAGTTCTTCGTTGCAGCACCGCCCCCTCACCCGAGGCTTCGCCTCACCCTCTCCCATAAGGGAGAGGGGTTAAGGGCATATCCTCTTTCCCCCTCGCCCCTCTGGGGAGAGGGCCGGGGTGAGGGGGCGATGCCAGAAGTCCCGTCACAATTTACAATTGAGCTTGGTCGCCTGCTCGCGTAAGCTCTCCTCTCAGGATGGGGCAGGGACAACGCGGCGCATGAACACTTCCCATACAGAGGATCATTCTATCCCACCGAAAGGCGTGGAGGTAATCGGCGATCTTGCGCCCGGCACCCCGTGGTGGGATGCGGACGTGCTCGGCATTCGGTTTTGTTGGGACCGCTTGGTCTGGGCACTAACGATCATGACCCCAGTTGCTCTCTATACTGCCATTTTCTTGCCCATAAAGGTAGTAGGATTTTGTTCGCTTGCATCCTCCTCGGGGCTTGGAGAGGATTGGTGGGCATGCGGGAAGGGCGCCCTTGCCTGGGTCATTATGTGGCCAACCATTGGGGTGATTTATTTGGGCCTGGTAAGCAATTGGCTCCGGCGGTACTCCCACATTATCCATCAAGACCGGGTTGTCGTGAAATCTGTGTGGAAAACGATTGCCACCTGGATCAATTCCAAAACCAAGTTTGGTGAGGTGGACTTTGCTCGCATGGGCAAGGCGATTTACCACTCAGGGCATCATCCGCGGACGTTTGGCTTTGTGTTCCACTATGCGCGGTTCATTTTTACAAGTGGCCAGCCAGGAAAGGAGCGCACCAGGCTCGGAAAGCTCTATCTCAACAACAGCGTCGTTGACCGAGATACATTTGTTGAGCTCATCAACTACCGCGTCGATAAAGCCAGGGGCGAGAACCCGCCTCCTCCGGAGTTTCACTGACTCATTAGCTGGTCATTCCGGGGCTTGACCCCGGAATACGGTCTCATAAGGACCTGGAATCTAACGGCCTCCCACCCAACCCCAATATGGCACAGATCCAAGACACAGGAATCTGGCGATGTTGCCAAACCAACGGGGACAGAAGTGGTTGTATGCTTTGTGCCCGACTGGTTCCCTCCCCGTTGATTTGGCGGCATCGTTAGATTCCCCGGTCAAGCCGGGGAATGATGGCCCTGGGTGGCGGAATGATGATGGAGGGTGATGGAAAGATGAAGGGCGTATGGCGCGCGCCCTCACATACTCTCCCGGAACGGGTCTGCCGGATAGGTCCCCAGAATGTGCAAGTGGCTGGAGAAGAACTGCAGTTCCTCCAGGGCCAGTTCCACCATGCGGTCTTCCGGGTGGCCTTCGATATCGGCATAGAATTGCGTGGCGTTGAAGGAGCCTTCGACCTGGTAACTTTCCAGCTTGGTCATATTCACGCCATTGGTGGCAAACCCGCCCATGGTCTTATAGAGCGCTGCGGGCACGTTCCGCACACGGAAGACAAAACTGGTGATGACCTTGCCGTTGTTGGCGGGCGCAATGACATGATCCCGCGACATGATCAGAAATCTGGTCGTATTATGCGCGGCATCTTCCACATCGGTCTTGAGCGTATCAAGGCCATAAATCTCAGCGGCGAGCGATGACGCGATGGCGGCAACGGATTTATCGCCAGCTTCGCTAACGGCTCGCGCAGCCCCTGCGGTGTCCGCCGCGATCTCTGCCCGCAAGCCATATTGTTTGATGATGGAGCGGCACTGGCCAAGCGCCATCACATGGCTTTGCACGGTCTTGATGTCTTCTATTTTGGCGCCCTTGGGGGCCAGCAATTGATGGCGTACCCGTTGGAACCGCTCGCCGATGATGTAAAGCTCGGATTCTGGCAGCAGGTGATGAATGTCGGCCACGCGCCCCGCCACGGAATTCTCAATAGGGATCATGCCCAGGTAAGCATCCCCATCGCGAACAGCAGCAAAGGCCTCCTCAAAGGAATGACAGGCCATAGGCTCCATATCGGGGAAATGCTCGACGGCGGCCATGTGGGAATTGGCGCCGGGCTCTCCCTGAAAAGCAATTCTGGGCGTGTTCATGACATTTGCTCCAATGCTCGGCGCGCTTTTTCGAGATCGTGCTGCGTATCCACACCCAGCGGCACGGTGTCCACCACGGCGATATCAATGCGCATCCCCGCCTCCAGCGCGCGCAATTGCTCCAGCCGCTCGCGAATTTCCAGGGGCGAAGGGTCAAGGCCCACAAACTGGCTCAGGGCCTCACGCGTGTACCCGTAAATTCCGATGTGATGATAAAGCGGGCCCTCGCCAGTAGGGGCCGTGGCGCGGGTGAAATAAAGCGCGCGGCCATAAGAATGCCCCTCGCCGTCCGATTGACCATCGTGAAGCGAGATGACAGCCTTGGTCACATTGGGATTTGTCCGCTCGCTCTCATCCGTGATCTCCGCGGCCAGGGTGGTGATGTCCGCGCCGTGCTCCAAAAGCTCCGCCACCTCGCGGATCAGGCTTGGGTCCAGCGTGGGCAAATCCCCTTGTAGATTGATCACCGATGGGGCCTGGCCCTCTGGGTCAATGGCTTGCACCGCCTCAAAGATGCGGTCAGAGCCTGAGGGATGATCGGGTTTGGTCAGCACCGCTTCGCCGCCGGCTTTTGTGATGGCCTCGGCGATCTCAGCCTCGCCTGCTGCGACCACCACGCGGCCCACACCAGACTCACACGCCCGGCGCCAGACCTGAACGATCATAGGAGCATCACCGATCATGGCCAGCGGTTTGCCGGGCAGCCGGGACGAGGCCATGCGGGCCGGAATGACGATCAAGGGCTCCATAAAAGCTCCATAAGGCCAGGGTTGGGCCAAGATTAGGCCCTGCTCCAAATCCAAGTTCAGAAGCTAGATAGCCGGGGAACGCCCAATGGCGCAACTCCAGAGCCAATATCGGGTTAAAGAACCACCCTGAAGGGGCCAAGTTAGAGGACGGAGAGCTGATTGAAAGCAGGATTGCTAGCTGCGACGAGATCGCATCTAGATTGCGCCAGGCCCCAAGGCTAGGGTCACCGCAAATTCGGGGGATCGGGCCTTGCGCGAGAGCGGGCGGCTCGACTATTCTCCGCGCCAAATTACCCGCCGAATCAGGCGAGCCGCACAGGAGTTTTCGGGGATGTCATTCTTCATGAACAAGGTTTTTGGGGCCATCTTGGGCACCCTTCTTATTGGGTTTGTCATCATTGAGGTGAGCCACATGCTCTACCCGTCACCACGGGACCACGGACATGTGGAAAACCCGGGCTACGTTGTTGCCGGCCTTGAGCATGGTGATGGCCATGGGGACGCTGTTGAAGTTGAAGAAGTCTTTGACCTGGGCGCGGCTCTCGCGGGCGCCAATGCTGAAGCCGGGGCTGGACGCTTCCGTCCTTGTTCCAGCTGCCATACCGTAAACGAAGGTGGGGCAAACGGTGTTGGCCCAAATCTTTGGGGTGTTGTGGGTCGGCCAATCGCGTCTGTTGCCGGGGTCAATTATTCTCGCGCCATGCAGGCCGCTGGCGGAGACTGGACTTATGAAATGCTGTTCAGCTTCCTCGAAAACCCGCGTGCCGCCATGCCAGGTACCGGTATGAGCTTTGCCGGGATGCGCAGCGAAAGCCAGCGCGCTGATCTGATTGCCTATCTTAGCACCTTGAGCAACAGCCCTGTGGCCTTCCCGGCTTCGATTCCGGCTGCTGTGGAAGAAACCTTGCATGAGGCAGCACCTGCTGCGGATCATGGTGCGGCGATGATGGAAGATGCTCACAGCGAAGCAACGGAAGAAGTGGCCAAGGCCGTGGAAGCCGCTGATGACGCTGTCGGTGAAGCCATGGAAGATAAGCCCATGGAAGGCGACGGACACTAGGCTTTGGCCAAGGAACCTCTCGACCCTAGACAGAGGTTCGAACCCGGTCATTCAGGGCTCTTTCCCAGACGGATGCGCTGATGGCCGCCTATATTCTTCGCCGCTTGCTCTTGATGATACCGACCATCTTCGGGATCCTGCTGATCAGTTTTACCATCGTCCAATTCGCGCCTGGCGGACCTGTGGAGCGCATGATTGCGCAACTCACGGGCCTTGATCAGGGGGCAACCGCACGGGTTTCCGGCTCGGGCGGAGATATTGGCGGTGGCGACAATCTCACCGACATGAGCTTTGAGGCGGCCAGCGCCTCCAGCCGTTATCGCGGGGCACAAGGGCTCGACCCTCACTTCATCGCAGAACTGGAAGCGCAGTTCGGTCTGGATAGGCCGGCTCATGAGCGCTTCATTATCATGATCAGCGATTATCTGCGCTTTGATCTGGGAGAGAGTTTCTATCGCGATAAATCTGTGATCGGCCTCATCAGAGAGAAGATGCCGGTTTCCATATCGCTGGGTCTGTGGACCACGCTGCTGATCTATTTAATCTCCATTCCGCTGGGCGTGGCCAAAGCTGTGCGCGATGGCCAAGCCTTTGATGTGTGGACCAGCGCGGTCATTGTGATCGGCTATGCGGTGCCGGGTTTTTTGTTCGCCATCCTGCTCATTGTTTTGTTTGCGGGTGGCACCTTCCTCGATCTCTTTCCGCTGCGGGGTATTACGTCGGAAAACTGGGGTGATCTTTCCTGGCCTCGGCGCATTGTTGATTATTTCTGGCACATCACCTTGCCCGTGACCGCCATGGTGATCAGCGGCTTTGCCACTGTGACATTACTCATGAAGAACTCATTCCTGGATGAAATTCGCAAACAATATGTGACCACTGCGCGGTCCAAAGGCTTGCCGGAAAATCGCGTCCTCTATGGCCATGTGTTCCGCAATGCCATGATCCTGATCGTCTCGGGTTTTCCAGGTGCCTTCATGCATATCTTCTTTACCGGCTCGATCCTTATAGAGACGATCTTTTCTCTCGATGGCCTGGGGCTCTTGTCGTTTCAGTCCATCGTCAATCGCGATTACCCGGTGGTTTTCGGCACGCTCTATATTTTCTCGCTGATCGGGCTGATCGTGCATCTGTTCGCTGACATTGCCTATACATGGGTGGACCCGCGCATCGACTTTGAAAGCCGCGAGTCATGAGTGCAGTTTTCCCCAAGGTGGAACTCACCCCCATCAACGAGCGGCGGCTGAAGAACTTTAAAGCCAATCGGCGGGGCTTCTATGCGCTTTTGATATTTCTTGTGCTTTTCGGCACCTCTCTCTTTGCTGAGTTTTTGGCCAACGATAAACCCATCCTCGCCTGGTATGAGGGCGAGCTTTTGGTGCCGGTGTTTGTCTCCTATCCGGAAACCAAGTTCGGCGGCTTTTTTGAGACCGAAGCGGACTACACGGACCCCTTTGTGCAGGAACTAATCGAGCAAAATGGTGGCTGGACGTTGTGGCCCCCCATTCGTTATTCCTATGACACCATCATTCGCGACAAGGGTATCCCGGCACCCGCCGCTCCTGATGGAGATAATTGGCTGGGCACGGACGATCAACAGCGCGATGTGCTGGCGCGCGCGATTTATGGCTTCCGCCTCTCCGTGATGTTCGGCCTCACCCTGACCATAGCCTCGGCTTTCATCGGCGTGACGGCAGGGGCGGTGCAAGGTTATTTCGGCGGCTGGACGGATTTGATCTTTCAAAGATTTATTGAGATCTGGACCGCCATACCGTCGCTCTATGTGATCATCATCGTGTCTTCTGTGCTGGCGCCCAGTTTCTGGATATTGCTGGTGATCCTGCTTCTGTTCTCCTGGGTGGTCCTAGTGGGGGTTGTGCGCGCAGAATTTCTACGGGCGCGGAACCTGGAGTATGTGTCAGCAGCGCGGGCGCTTGGCATGGGCCATGTGCGCGTCATGGTGCGCCACGTGCTGCCCAATGCCATGGTGGCAACGCTGACGTTTATGCCATTTATCTTGAACGGCTCCATCGCCACATTGACCTCGTTGGATTTTTTGGGCTTTGGCCTACCGCCGGGGGCCCCCTCGCTGGGGGAATTGCTGCAGCAGGGCAAAAATAACCTTCATGCACCGTGGTTGGGCTTTACCGCCTTTTTTGTGATCGCAACCATGCTCAGCCTGCTGATCTTTATTGGTGAAGCGGTGCGCGATGCGTTCGATCCGCGTAAAGCACCGGGGGCCAGCGCATGAACGAGAGTATGAGCGAGAGCATGAATGATACGCCGCTTCTGCAGGTCAAAGATCTCGCCATCGCTTTCTCAGGAGACGGCAAGCCCAACGTTGTGGTGGAGGGCATCTCTTTCGATCTGAAGGCGGGCGAAAGTCTGGCGTTGGTGGGGGAATCTGGATCTGGCAAATCCACCACGGCGCTTTCGATCCTGCAGCTGCTACCTTATCCCGCCGCAAGCCATCCCAACGGCTCTATCCGCTTTGAAGGTCAGGAGCTGATGGGCGCAGATGATGCGCATTTGCGTAAAGTGCGCGGCAACAAGATCTCCATGATCTTTCAAGAACCCATGAGCTCGCTCAATCCCCTGCACACCATCGACCGGCAGGTGGGTGAGGTGCTGGAGCTTCATCAGGGTCTTTCAAAGGCAGACGCGCGTGCAAGATCGCTCAATCTCCTGAAGAAAGTCGGCCTGCAGAACGCCGAAGAACGCCTCAGCGCTTATCCGCACCAATTGTCTGGAGGGCAACGCCAGCGCGTGATGATCGCCATGGCACTGGCGAACGAGCCGGATATTCTGATTGCAGATGAGCCCACAACGGCTTTGGACGTCACCGTGCAAGCGCAAATCCTGAAATTGCTGAAAGAACTTCAGGCCGAGATGGGCATGGCCTTGTTGCTCATCACTCATGATCTGGGCGTGGTGCGCAAAATGGCGGACCGGGTCTGCGTCATGAAAGAAGGCGCCATTGTCGAGCGTGGGGAGACCTTGCAAGTGCTCTCAACACCGAGCCATGACTATACCAAGCATCTGATCGCGTCTGAGCCCAAGGGCCAGCCTGAGGTCAAAACAGGCGAGGCGGCCACGGTGCTGAGCGCCGACAATCTCAAAGTCTGGTTTCCTATCCGCAAAGGTCTCATGCGCAAGACCGTGGGTCACATTAAAGCCGTGGACGGAATTTCACTGGACCTCAAGGCCGGGCACACGCTCGGCATTGTGGGGGAAAGCGGTTCGGGCAAGACGACGCTTGGCCAGGCCCTGCTGCGTTTGATTTCCTCGACGGGCAGCATCTCTTTTGAAGGTGCGAGTATCGAGCATAGAGGCTCAAAGGAAATGCGGCCCCTGCGCCGAGAGATGCAGATCGTCTTTCAGGATCCATTTGGGTCTTTGTCTCCGCGTATGTCTGTGGGCGATATCATTGCCGAAGGTCTGGATGTGCATCGTCTTGCCCCGGCGAAGGAAGATCGCCGGAAACGCATTAGCGAAGCATTGGAAGAAGTGGGTCTTGAGCCCGGATTTATGGATCGCTATCCCCACGAGTTTTCTGGGGGGCAGCGTCAGCGCATCGCCATTGCCCGGGCCATGATCCTAAAGCCCAAGTTTGTCATGTTGGATGAACCCACCAGTGCGTTGGATATGTCCGTACAGGCCCAGATCGTGGATCTGCTGCGCGATCTGCAGGCGCGCTATGGGCTGGCCTATCTATTCATAAGCCATGACCTGAAAGTGGTACGGGCGCTGGCCGATGATGTGATCGTCATGAAGGATGGCCGCGTGGTGGAATTTGGCCCTGCCGCGCAAATCTTTGACACGCCAGAGGCTGATTATACCAAGGCGCTCATGGCTGCGGCCTTTGCGTTGGAGACAACGGCCGATGGGGCCGTGTCCACCTGATCAGCCAACTGGGCGCAGTAAAGTAAGTGTTGGTTCTTCTTCAATTCTTTCCGCAGCACTGGTGATTTGATCCGAAAGCTCGCTCAGATAAACCGATCCTGAGACGGTCCGCTGGACCAGAACATTGCGCTTGTCGGCTTCGTCGCGTTTTCGTTTGGCCAGGCCCATAATGGAGAGTGTATCCAGCGCGCGGGTCACTGCCGGTTTTGAGATTTTCAAATGTTCCGCCAGTCCGCGCACCGTGTGGGGCGGCGGGGTCAAATAGACCGTCAGCAAAATGGCAAGCTGGCGTTGAGAAAGATCGGGCACATCTTTGCGCACGGCGCCTATGACAACATCCGACCAAAGGTTCAGCGCTTCAAGGGAACGTATTTTCATCGATCAACCCTCCTGCGATTGCGGGTGCAAAACACGGCTCTATTTCTTGGACTTCTTGGCGGATTTCTTTTTGGCTTTCGCCTTCGCTTTTGAAGTTGGTTTTGCTTTTGGCTTTGGAGCTTCAGCAATGCCATAGCGATCCTTGAAGACGTAATACAGCGCTCGCATGGAGCAGGCCTCTCCGCCCACTTGCCGCGCAGGGCGCGATTTGTGGTTCCAGGCGAAAATATCCAAGTGAGCATAGGACCGAGCCTTGCCAGTGAAGCGGGAAAGAAACAGCGCTGCTGTGATCGATCCACCGTGGCCACCGCTGGAGATGTGATTGATATCGGCAATCTTGCTGTCCAGATCACTCATATAGCCCGGCCATAAAGGCATGCGCCAAAGCGGATCATGGTGGTTTGTGCCGGCTTCAAGAGTTGCCGCCGCAAACTCTTCATCGTCGGTGTAAAAGGCTGGCAGCTCGGGTCCAAGGGCCACGCGCGCAGCGCCGGTCAGTGTTGCAAGATCAATAAGCAGCTCAGGTGCTTCCTCATCCCCTAGCGACAAAGCATCGGCCAGCACCAAGCGGCCTTCGGCATCCGTATTGCCAATTTCCACCGTGAGCCCCTTATGGCTTTGGAGAACATCGCCGGGACGATAGGCATTGCCAGCCACGGAATTCTCCACTGCCGGGATGAGTACCCGTAGGCGCACATCGATGTTTGCGTCCATGACGGCTTTAGCCAGGCCCAATACATTGGCAGAGCCGCCCATGTCTTTCTTCATCATGGCCATGGAGGAGCCGGGCTTGAGATTGAGCCCGCCGGTATCAAAACAAACGCCCTTGCCCACGAGTGTGACCTTGGGTGCATCGCTGCGCCCCCAGGTAAAATCGATCAGGCGCGGCGCGCGGGGGGATGCTTTGCCCACCGCATAGATCAGGGGAAAGTTTTCTTCTAGGGCCTTGCCCTTGGTGACGGAGATTTTGGCGCTGTAATCCTTGGCCAGACCGCGTGCGGCAGTTTCCAATTCATCCGGGCCCAGATCATTCGCCGGGGTGTTGATCAAATCGCGGGTCAGGCTGACTGCCTGGGCCAAACGGTTCGCCTCCCTTGCAACCTCTGCATTGGAGACCACAAGGCGGGGCTTTGTCCCCGGCATTTTCTTGTAGCGATCATATTTATAGGTGCCCATCGCCCAGGCGTAGGCCACATCCACATCGCTGGCCGCAGGAATGGGCCCGGTCAGCCAATAACTCCCGGCCGGAAGCCGCGCGGACAAGGCGCCGGAGGCAAAAGCATCATTGCCCTTACCCAAACCAAACAGATATCCGCCCACTTCGCCCTTGGCGCGGGGCAGGGCCATGAGCTGGCCAGCGGCGCCTTTAAAGCCATTGGCCTTGGCCCAGCGGGCATCATTGGCGGGCAGGGCCTTGAGGGTTTTTGCCAAATCCTTGGCCAACACCGGGCGGATGGGCACGGTGGTCTTGGTGGGGCGGGTGATGAGCAGATTGGTCACGGCAAAATTCCTTACGGCAGCGAAACGATGGCTCATTTGAGCCCGATTCGGCGCTTCAGGCGAGTTCAGATATTACAAAAGGCCGATTACTCGACGGGTTCTGTCTCAGAGGGTTCATTGGCGTCAGAGGGGAATAGCCCAACTTCGCGATAAAACCGGGAGGCACCAGGGTGGAAGGGAATGGGAACCCCGTCCAATGCCCCTTGAAGATGCATGAGGCCCGCCTGTTCGGGGCCTCCATCCAGAAGATGTCTGTTTTCCGGATTCCACAGGGCCCGGGTGATGCGATAGATCAGCTCAGAATCCGTGTCTTCATGGACGATCCACAGCGCAGCGACCCCCACGGTCTGAACAGCAGGGGTATCCAGATAAGTGTCAGCGGCAATCTCAGTGGCGGTAAGATAAGGCTCAGCTTCGACAAGGGCCTCTATGGCCGGTCCCGTCAAAGGAACCAGCTGCATCAATTTCAAATTGGCCAATGCCTGCACGGCGCGGACCGGTGGTCCGGCGACATAGAAGAACGCGTCAATTTCGCCGGAGATCAAAAGCTCGGCAGATTGATCAGCAGACGCTTCCACGAATTCCGCATTGCGCGAGGAAATGCCTTCAGCCTGCAATATGCGTCGTGCGATGCCCGAAGTGCCGGAGCCTGGACGGTCAACGGAAACACGGCGCCCGGCCAAGTCAGCAACGCTCTTGATGTCTGATCCAAGGGCAACCACCAGATGGATGGCTTCCCCATAAAGGCCTGATATGGCGCGCAAATCTTCATAGGTCGTATCAAACGGGCCTTCGCCACGATAGGCCTGATTGACCACGTTGGCCTGGGCAAAGCCGCTGTCGGTGCGACCGCTGTGGATGCCTTCGATATTGGCAACGGAGCCTTGCGCGGCCTGAACCACGGCCAAAAGACCCGCAGGCCCGCAACGGGTTTCATCCACGCAACGAACGGAGCCCGCAGGGTAGGAAATGACCGACGCAATAGCATTGCCGAGGGGATAGTAGGTGCCGGTGACAGACCCGGTGGCAATCTCGAAGAACTGGCCTTCGATGACATCAGGGGTCTGGGCGGTCTGATCTTTATTCATCACCGAAAACCCGATGATGAGGCCAATGGCCCCGATCCCAAGGATCGCAAAGCCCACAATTCCACCTCCCGGACCACGGACCCAGGTATAGGTCGCGCGACATCCGGACAGGACGGCATTGAAAAGGCGGGCAAATATGGAATTCATGGCCGCACTATATGGAGTGTTTCATTCCATTAAAAGTGCCTGACGGCCTTATATTAGCATTTACTGAAATAAAAATGTCACTCCGCGCCGGTCAGGGGCCCCCGTACGCAGTTAAGATTTTCTTGAGGGGGCTTTGAGATGCTGAGGCCGCAAAATTGCTCTTGGAATAGCAACCTAGACCTCTATCCAGAATTGAAGGGTGCCCGGGATCCATGTCCTATAAATCACTCAAGCGCTCCGTCTCTCTCTTCGCCCTTATAGGTGGGCTGACTCTTGCCGGCTGTGAGACCACGGGGACAAATTCCATGGCCGACGCTGGCCCTACCAGCTTGCCGCCAGCGCCCTTGGCCGAAGATCCCTTGTCTCAGGCTGCCTACTGGGGTGCCCGATTTGAGGAAGACCCTTCCAACATGGAATTGGCGGTGCTTTACAGCTCGTCCCTACGCCAGCTTGGCTCTCATGAAGAGGCCATGCTTCTTATGACGCGGATTACCGGTGAGGGTCACAACGAGCCAGACGTGTTGGTGGAGTTTGCCAAGTCGCTGATTGCCATGCGGCGTGGGCCAGATGCCCTTGCACCGCTGGCGCGGGCGATTGCCCAGCGACCGGATGATTGGCAAGCGCTTTCCCTTGAAGGGGTCGCCCATGATCAGGCAGCTGAATATACCCATGCAACGGAGAGCTATGAGCGGGCCTTGCGGGTCTCCCCCAACAATCCGGCGATCTTGAACAATTATGGTCTTTCGCGGGCCTTGGCCGGGGACCTTGATGGAGCGGAGGTTATGTTGCGCACAGCGGCGGCAGACCCCAATGCAACACCTCAAAGTCGTCAGAACCTCGCCTTGGTCCTGGGGCTTCAGGGAAACTTCAGTGAGGCCGAGCGTCTTGCCCGCGCGGATCTTCCTCCCGCAGCAGTCGCCAACAATGTCGCCTATTATCGCTCCATGCTGACCCAGCCTGCCGCCTGGAACGAATTGGGCGAGGCCGCAGAAGACGAAAGCGCTTCTGAGTAACCAGCGATAGTATTAGAAATTGAAAAAAGGGGCTCCTTGCGGGGCCCCTTTTTGTATTCAAGATGTCGACGGTTTGCTTTGTCGGCCTACTGACTATCGAAGAACCGCATGGCAGCAGGGCCCAGGATCACCATGAACAGGACCGGCAGGAAGAACACGATCATCGGCACGGTCAACTGTGCGGGTAGGGCGGCGGCTTTCTTTTCAGCAGCCTGCATGCGCATGGAGCGGTTCTCCTCTGCCATCACCCGCAAGGCCGTACCCACGGGCGTGCCATAGCGCTCAGCCTGGATGAGCGATGTGGAAACAGCCTTCACACCTGGCAAGTCTGTCCGCAATGCCAAGTTTTCATAGGCCAAAGCCCTGTCCGGCAGAAAGGAAAGCTCAGCCGTCGTAAGACCCATTTCTTCTGCCAGCTCAGGCGATTGCGTACCCACCTCGCCGGTCACCCGACCAAAGGCTGCCTCAATGGACATGCCAGATTCAACGCAGATCAACAAAAGGTCTAAGGCATCCGGAAATGCTCTCTTGATGGACTGCTGACGTTTCTCGATGATGTTCTGTATCAGGATGGTTGGCAGATAGTACCCCAAGGCGAAAGCCGCCACGGGAATGCCGAACATCGTGGTAGTCGATAAGTCAGACTGAACCAGAACGAAAGAATACAGAGCGCCCAGGCCTGCCAAGATAAAAGGGCCAAACAAGCGCACGAACATGAAGGTCAGATAAGGCCCTTCGCCTCGCAAACCAGCCATGGCCAGTTTGGATTTAGTGGCGGGTGCATCCATGAGTTTCTCAAGGTCAATCCTGGCGGCAAGGTTTGACAAGAACCCTTTGGAGGATTTGCGCACGTTCGTTCTCTCCGCCGCCAGCATGGCTTCACGGCTCTTGAGGCGCAATTCTTCCCGGCGCGAGGCCACGGATTTGAGACGAGAGTTCAGCTTATCCCCGGCAAACATAGGCATGACAAATGTCAGGACCGTGCCGAACACTGCCGCTGCGGTTAGCAAGACGGCGTAGAACTCAGGGCTCGAGAGCAGTCGGATTGTTTCGTACATAGTGTGCTCCCTGATTAGAAGTTGAAGTTGATCATTTTCTTCATGACCAAAATACCAAGGGCCATCCACATGGCCCCCGCGATGAGCAAGATGTTGCCCATCTGGCTGGTGAACAGAACGCCGATGTAATCGGGCGTAGAGACATAAATCAGCGCCATCACACCGGGCGGCAGCGAGCCGATAATACCAGCAGAAGCTTTTGCTTCGGACGACATGGCCTGAATTTTCCCGCGCATCAGCTTTCTGTCGCGCAGCACGTTGGATAGATTACCCAAAGCTTCCGACAAGTTGCCGCCAGATTTCTGCTGGATCGACAGCACGATCACAAAAAAGTTCACTTCTGGAACCGGCATGCGCTCGTACATGCGCAACAGACCTTCTTCCAGGGTTACCCCCACACGGGCGCCTTCCACAACGCGGCGGAACTCGCCGCCGACAGGGTCAGGGCTTTCGCGCGCAACGATATTCAGGCATTCGCTCAAGGGAAGGCCTGCCTTAACCCCGCGCACGATCACGTCCAGAGCGTTGGCAAATTCCAGCAAGAAAACCTTTTGGCGTCGGGCCGTCAGATAGCCCAAGAACCAGCGCGGCAGGCCAAGGCCTGCAGCAAACCCACCGGCCAGAGCAACAGTCCAGTTCAAACCGCCCATGGTCAGGGCAAGAAAGCCGCCTGCTGACATCCCCACAGAGATGAGCCAAAACACAGGCACAGAAAAACTCAAGCCAGCTTGTTCAATACGGGTGGAGAGAGAGATTTTTCTCTTCTCTTCTTTCTGTCGTTCTTCAATTTCTTTCAGTGTCTTTTGAACCGTCTTGCGGCGGTCTTTGGCTTGTTGTTGAGCCTTGCTCTGCTGCGTCGAGACAGCGGCTCCTTGCTTGACACTTTGAATGCGGCGTCGGGCGCGATCAGATGTGCTTGATGATCCGGCAAAGGCCCAGCCCGCGCCAGCAACAGCCAGCAACGTTAAAACTGGAAGCAGGATCGTAAGAAGAGTTGCAGACATGAGGGTCAGGCCTCCCCGTTCATTTTGTCGAGTGCGGCAGCCAGTTTGCTGTGCAAATTGAAATAGCGTGCGCGCTCCCAGAAGGCAGGGCGCGCGATACCGGTTCCCCTGTGGGCTCCGATGATTTTCTTGTCCTCTTCACCCTCAATATCGTAGAGCACGATATCCTGAGTGATGATCACGTCGCCTTCCTGGCCCAGCACTTCGGTGATGTGGGTGATACGGCGTGAGCCGTCGCGCAGACGGGCGGCTTGAATGATGACATCGATAGAGCCGCAGATCATTTCGCGAATGGTCTTGGACGGCAGGCTGAACCCGCCCATGGTGATCATGCTTTCAAGGCGCGAGAGAGCTTCACGAGGGGAGTTGGCGTGCAACGTTCCCATGGAACCATCGTGACCGGTGTTCATGGCCTGGAGAAGGTCGAAGGCCTCAGGCCCCCGCACCTCGCCCACGATGATGCGTTCGGGGCGCATCCGCAGACAGTTCTTCACAAGATCCCGCATGGTGATCTCACCGGAACCCTCAATGTTTGGCGGGCGAGTTTCAAGGCGCACCACATGAGGCTGCTGCAATTGCAGCTCGGCGGCATCTTCGCAAGTAATGACCCGCTCATCCTGCTCAATAAAGGCAGTCATACAGTTGAGCAATGTGGTCTTACCAGAACCCGTCCCGCCAGAGATCAGCACATTACAGCGCGAGGCCCCAATGATGCCCAGGATTTCTGCGCCTGCCTCGTTGATGGACCCAAATTTCACAAAGTCCGTAAGGGTGAGCTTTTCCTTCTTGAACTTCCGAATTGTCAATGAAGGGCCATCGATGGAAAGTGGCGGCGCAATCACGTTGACACGGGAGCCGTCTAGCAGGCGCGCATCGCATATGGGGCTTGATTCATCAACGCGGCGGCCCACCTGGCTCACGATGCGTTGGCAGATGTTCATCAACTGAGTGTTGTCGCGGAAGCGTACAGGGGTCAGCTCAATCTTGCCCCCCACTTCGATGAAGACGCGGCCCGCACCATTGACCATGATGTCAGCGATATCGTCCCGGGCCAGCAAGGGCTCCAATGGCCCATAGCCCAGAACATCATTGCAGATGTCTTCCAGCAGGTTTTCCTGCTCGGCAACAGACATCACCACGTTCTTGAGGGTGATGATCTCCGTTACAATGTCACGGATTTCATCACGGGCGCTTTGTTGGTCCAGGGTCGCAAGCTGACCCAGATCGATCGTGTCAATTAGAGCCGCAAAGATGGACTGTTTGACGACGTAATAGTCTTCGGACCGTCCTGCACTATGCGTTGCCTTGGGGGCTGGCGCAGGGGCGGGGCTCGCGGGCTTCGCCGATACTGGTGGTGCGGATGGTTTAGATGCAGAAGCGGGTGCCGCCGCCGGGGTCTTCCCGACAACAGCTTTTTCTACTTCCGATGCTCCATGTGACCGCTTTCCAAACACTTTAGTCTGTCTTACCCATCAGTTTCGCCAATACGCCTGTCTTCTGCTTGGGCTGCACCTTGCGGCCCGTCAGCGATTGCGCCAGATCGCGCATTTCTTCGGTGGGCTTGGCATCAGCTTTGAGTTCACACACCATCTGTCCGTTATTCGATGCGGTCCCAAACAAAGTCGCATCGAAGGGCACAGCTGCGCTGACACTGCGGCCAATGGCTTCGGCGAAATCCTTCGCAGGTATCTCCGGGCGTTTGGGCAGTCCGCACTGGTTCAGGACAATGCTGGGCGGCGTGTCATTAGGACGCGCCAGCACCAGAAGGTCCGCCAGGTTCTTGGTATTGCGCAGGCCGGCAAGATCCGGCGTGGTCACCAACACAACTTCATCGGCAGCCACGAGTACTTGCTTGGCCCAGGCCGACCAGACATGCGGCAGATCAACAATCACCACAGGGCAGGACTGGCGCACCACATCCAGCACCGCCTCAAAGGCAGATGGATCAAGTTCCGTGTCCTTGTCCAGCATGGCTGGTGCGGTGAGGACATTCAAATGATCTGTACACTTCACCAACAGACGCTCCAGCAACACATCATCAAGACGTTCCGGTGCGACAAGCGCATCGGCCACCCCTTGAGCAGGCTCCTGATTGAAATCAAGACCGGCAGTGCCAAAGGCAATGTCGAAATCAACGATAGTCACATCGTCCTGGATTTCCTCAGCAATCAACCAACCCACATTGTGGGCGATTGTGCTGGAGCCTGAGCCACCTTTGGTCCCGGCAAAGACGATAACCTTGCCAATGGGGGCAGCTTCGGGATCCACATAGAGCGAAGAAACTGATTCAATGAACTGTAGCGGCGACATGGGCGCGATGAGATAGTCACTCACCCCTTCACGCATCAGGTCGCGATAAAGGGCAATGTCGTTCACCGCCCCGATCACGATCACCTTGGTATTGGCATCGCACCGTTCGGCAAGCTTTGCCAGATTGCTCAGAATATTGCCGTTTTGATTGCGGGTTTCCACCACGATCAGGTTTGGCGTTGCGCGGCTGTCATAATGATCAATCGCAGCATCAACACCGCCCATATAGACAGTAGTGTGGGTGCGGGAAAGGCGGCGATCTTCGGCTGCCCGTTGCACCGTTGCGCCCGTGTCAGGGTTTTGGCAAAAACAATCAATGCTGATGCGCGGCACAGGACGAGGCTGTGACATCATGGATGTCGTATCAGCCGGAGCCTCTACAGGAACCGGCCCTTCGGCAGGTTCATACGCAGCTTCATCGTCGAGCACTGGCGCATTCTCAGAAGGTGCTTCTTCTTCAACACTTCCAAGGCTTGCAAATCCGTCTTCACTTTCGTGAGGTAGGTCTTCGGCGTGTTCAGCCATGTTCGGTCCTCCTTCGCCTGATTATTCGACGTTGCTAATTTCGCCGCTGGCGTCATCGCTGCGGCGGGTATTTGTATCCAGAGAGTTCCGGTAGTTATCCAGAACATCAGAACGCTGCGTAGCATCCGCGCTGGTCATGGTGCGCGGCTGAACCAGGTCGGCAGGTTCAGAGACCATGACCGCCAGATTGTTCTGCGTCGCACACCCAAAGTTTGGCGTGGCGTTTCCATTCAGGCGCGATGAATAGCTCTCACTCCAATCCCCACAGGGAGAGGCGTCAGCGGTATAGCGCGTGAAGCTCAACACCAACGGTGCCCACGAAGGGTTCTCTGTCGTGTGATAGGGACGGGACTGAACCGTATCCGGATGCAGACCTTCTTCGGTTAAAACCCGATGCACGTCAGCAGCAACTTGCGTTGCGGCCATTGAATTGGGCGTATCAGACGGCACGCTCAAAACCAAAGGCCCGTGTCCCCGTGTGCGATAGGCGGCAGCGAAAGCGCGAAGACGGGTTTCGTCGACACGCAACAGAGCCACCGATTGCGGGTTCACCAGAATGTCCATCTCCGCCGTGGTGGCTTCCACCGTGATGGGATGGTTTTCCTGATACTGCATGGGCAGGTTCAGATCGGTCGTGCCGGGGATGGAATTACATCCGGCAAGGCCAGCGAAGACGACTGAGACGCCAAGGATCGCGATGGATTTCATTGTGTTTCCAGACATGAGCCTACTCCACGATATAGCCGACGGGGCCTTGAAGATGCCGACCAGCGGAACCTTCGCCGACGCTGTACATTGCGTTCAGCCGGCCCAGCAGGGTTGAATCGATTGCATTGGGGGGCACGAACCCAAGATCCGGTGTTGCCAGCTCGCTCATCGCGACAGGATCAACCAGATAAGGGGTTACGATGATCACCAATTCAGTTTCAGAGTTCTGATATTCCTGAGACCGGAACAGAGCACCCAGAACCGGGGTATCTTTCACCCACGGCACACCGTCCACATTGTGACGGGTGGTATCCTGCAACAGACCAGCAATAACCAGGCTTCCGCCCGAAGGCAGCTCCACCGTGGTCTCTGCCCGGCGTACCGTCAGGCCCGGAATTGTGGTGCCAGGAACAGTGATGATTTCACCGCTGTCAGGGTCCACAAAGCTGCGAGCCTCCAGTTGGAAGGCGCCGTCGCTGGAAAGCTCAGACACTTCCGTTGAGATGTGCATGGAAATGCGGCCCTCATCCAGGACAACTGGCGTAAAGCCCAAGCCCACACCGAAGGGCTTGTATTCAATGGACACGTTGCCTTGGCTGTCACGTCCGCCTGGCACAGGGAATTCACCACCGGCAAGGAAGCTTGCGCTTTCACCTGAGATTGCCGTGAGGTTTGGCTCTGCCAGGGTCCGGATCAGACCATTGCGTTCAAAGGCGCGGATGGTGCCGTTGAGAAACTCTCCCGGATCACCCTGCCAGCCTGCTGTTTGACCGCCCGTCGTCGATGGGCCAAGGCCCCCCAATGAGCGACCGATTAGCGAGAACGGGTTCTGTGTCATGGGCGAGAAGACAACGCTGCCCACGTTAAAGGCGGCGCTCAAGTCCACGCCAAGCTGACGGGCCAGGGTGCGCTGCATTTCGACCACGCGAACCTGCAACATCACTTGTTCGTTGGCTTCGATGTTCAGCATGCTCAAGATCGCATCAGCGCTTCCAATGAAACGCCCTGCCAGATCGCGCGCCTGATCGGCGGCAATGGAGTTCGGCACAAACCCGGTCAAGACCAGATTGTCGTTGATGGCATTGATCTCGATGTTCGAGCTGGGCAACAGCTCTGCATAGATCTCATTGAGAGGAGTAAGATCCCGCTCGACGCGAATTTCCAGATCCAGAAGCTGACGGCCCCGGGCATCAAAGAAGTAAGCGTTGGTTTGTCCGATGGACATGCCCATCAAGTATGTTCGGCGCGGGGTGCGAACCACAGCGTCGACGATGGCAGGATTGGTGACAAGAATGTCAGCCGCATCCAAAGGAAGTTCAACCACCACAGCCTTGTTGTAAGGAATAGTGATCCGCCGTGCAGTGTGCCCGTCGCCAGCTTCGTGAATGGTCACGAACATAGGACGTTCAGAAGCAACTGCGGGCGCAGCATTCACGGCGCTGATCGCCGCAACGGCGGCCAGGGCGCAGATAAAACGTTTGATCAGTGAATGGGTCATTACATGCCCTCCCGAATTCGGACCTGGGTCTCTTGTCCATTGCGCAAGACAGTGACGCGCGTGGGGCCATCTCTATTACTGGTGGCATTAAGAATGCCGGGCAGGGGCAGGTCTGAAACATTCTGCCGCAAACCGATGTCAGCAAAACTGCGCAAGGAAAGAGCGATGTCTCCTACAGCCTGCGCCAGAGACAAGACTTCCGCTTCGTGCGGGGAAAGTTCCAGCGTTGCAGTGTCGCCAACCAGTGCGCCGCCTGAGATGTCTTCTGAGAAGACCTGATCAATGGCCAGCACGCGAATATTATGAAGCACGGTTTCGCTAACATGCCGGGTGCTGCGGCGATCTTCGCCAACCTCTCGGGTCAGCACCAGGTCAACTCTGTCGCCCGGCAAAATAAATCCGCCTGCGGAGGTTTCGTCTGATACAGGAATGGACATGGCGCGCATGCCAGGCGAAACTAAAGCGGCCATCAGGCCTGCATCACCAGGGCGCACCAGTGCACCTGAAACGATAGGCTCGCCGCTTGCGAAAGCTCTGCGGACCATGCTGCCTTCAAGATCAGCTCGGGCATTAGGCACGCTACTGCGTGTTACCTGGCCTTCAGCAAGTGCTGTCTCCGGCCAGGTTTGCCACCGCATGTCGCCGCTGCGAACTGTTTGACCCGGCGTTAAATCACCAGAGGCAACCAACACTTGAACCGTTGGAATTGTTGGCTCCGATGGACCGGATGCCACTTGTTGTTCATTTTCCAGCACAAGTCCGCGGACCAAAAATGCCGCTACCCCTGCTGCGATTAGCGCGAGCGCCAATACCGATATCCTAGCTACGTTCATCGGATGCGTCTCCCCTTGTCATGCCACCATCCCCGGCTTCCCGGTGTGTATAGTGCTCAAAGTGAATCAAATTAGTCTTAATGCGCGACTGTCCCGCCCAGAGAATTCCGGGCAGGACAGCTTTTTTCGTTACCATTGTGTTAATCCGTATACGTCAGACGCCGAGTGTAATACTCAAAGTCATGAAGGGAAGGGCGTAGATGGCGCCCGCGGCCAAGGCGGCACCGTAAGGCACCCCAGATCTATGATCATGCAGACGTGCCACCCAGGTGGACGACGCCATGAATTCCGGTAAAGGAAGTTTACGAAAGAATAAAAGTCCCAAGGTCAGCGCGCCCCCGGCAAGGGCTGCAGCTATAACAAAGACCCAAACAGCGCCAGGGCCGGCCCAGAGGGCCACGGCAGCTATAAGTTTGGCATCGCCACCGCCTAGCCAACGCAAGGCGAAAAACATCATTCCCAATCCAAGGGCGAAAATACCGACGCCAAAGTGGGTGAGTATAGTAAGAGCGGGAAGACCTGCGAACACGGCTACAAATGGAAAGGCCAGCGCAATGGCACCGGTCAGCCAGTTTGGAATAGTATAGCGGGTGAGGTCGGTAAGTGCCGCAAGCAGAAAGGCGGCAGGTAGTATCCAAAAGACAGCAAGTTCGGCCATCGGTTCATCCCCCGAGAAAATCCCAATCCCTAAAGACTGGATCCCAACACAAAAAGATTTCGGAGCAGTTAGTTTCCCGAGGTCGCCGGAAGAAGCTTACCCCCGGGCCGTTACCCCGACCCAGGACGATGAAGTCCAGGACCGGGGAACGGCGCCGCGAGTAAAGCTTAAGTCGTTACACCATTTCAGTGGCGACGGACGTGAAGGTACCTGTCAAGTTTGTACCAAGCGTGGTCAGCACACCGATAATGGCAACTGCAATGCCTGCCGCAATGAGGCCGTACTCAATAGCCGTTGCGCCAGATTCGTCGTTTGCAAAGCGGGTAACAAATTTCGTCATGATCATTCTCCTAATGTGTTTACTCTTCAGCACCTGCCAGGTTTGGGGTTGAACTGTTCCCTCCGCTGACAATGCGACTATGCCCCACAGTTCTTGCCAAACTGTTAACAGATGTCGATTTCTCAAATATTCGCAAGTATTGTTTTCAATCAATTCAATATAGATTGAGATTAAAACTTGAATAAAATTTGAATTAAATTGTCTATATTACTATCTATATTATAAGAGATGTTAGAAACCGCAGTTTTCTGCGGATTTCTAAGGTGATCAGTACTTTTCTACGGGGGAGATAAGCTTGAGAAGACCTTGGCTCAAACCTTTTCTATTTCGTTGAGGGGACATTTACATCTCCCCGTCATGATGCCTTCAAATTGGCCTGCCCATCCTGGGGGAGAAATAAGATGAAGTTTAAATCCTGTGTCCTTGCCGCTCTAATGTTGGTAGCTCCGTTACCTGCTTTTGCGGCCCAAATGACCGTCGCCATGCATCAATCCGAAGTGGTGCGACTGGAAGGGGAGGCGGCAACCGTAATCGTCGGCAATCCACTTGTTGCGGATGTTTCCGTGCTGGATGGCAATTTATTGGTGGTTCAGGGCCGTATTTTCGGCACTACCAGTGTTATTGCGCTAGATGCAAACGGGAATGAATTGTTCGATGTTGCCGTGACAGTGCGCCCGGCAACGCAATATGCTCTTTCGCTTCACATGGGCCCGAACACAGAGACATATGCCTGCGCCCCGATTTGTGCTCGCGTCTTTCAGCCCGGTGATGACATGACGTCCTCCGAAGCTCTGACCACGCAGACCCGCGCCATGCAGGACATAACTCAACGCGCAATGACGTTGAGCGGAGAATAGGTTCCTAAACAGTTCATTAAAGTTCAAGTATTGGGGCCTCTCTGTTGAGAGGCCCTTTTTCTTTGCTTTGAGTGGTCTGATCAAAACCTCTCAATACTTATGCTCCGCATACGGCTTACTTCCAACAATGCCCGGTGCGGCAAAATCGATGCCAGCTCCCTCGCAGAACCTAGTTTGAAAAGAACCTTCTCGCCGAAGTGTGATCAAAGCTACCGATTTGTTTGAGGATTGCGAAATACTTCATCATTACGGTTCGGAGCATCCGCCATTGGATATGGACCTGTATAATGCGTTTGAAAAGTATACTGAACTCAACCACCACCTGGGTTCGCCAGATCGCCAGAGACAATGATGGTGCCACGGCAATCCTTTTTTCCTTGAGCACTGTCGCCATGGTGGGATCTATGGCCTTCGGCATTGATGCTGCTACCTGGTATCAGACTGATCGCCGACTTCAGAGCGTTGTAGACAACGTGGCCATGGCCGCGGCAGCTGACCTGGAACTACAAGCAGTTTCTGGTTATCAGGGCGACAGCCTGGAAACTATCGTGCTCACGGAACTGGCGCGAAACGGCATCGATCCTGCTGATTTGAGTTTTCTGCAGTTTAACAGTCCGCCGACCCAAGGCGCGTTTGTGGATGACCCCACGGCGGTGGAAATATCCACCCAGTTACCTGTTACGATTTTCCTTGCCGGTATTTTCATCAACGAGCCGCCAAGTGCTTCTGCACGAGCGGTTGCGAGGCCCTTTGCCGCTGGAAACTATTGCGTCCTGGCTTTGGGTACGGGCGAAACTCAAGCGGTGACTTTTTCGGGCTCATCCGATGTGGAGCTCAATTGTGGCGTTGCTTCGAACTCCTCGGATGATCAGGCGGTCTATGCACGAGGCTCTACTGATGTTCGAACACCCAGTGTCCGCGCGGTGGGCGGTATAGAGGACAACGGGCATATTGATTCTGATGCGGCCTTCCGCCCCTATGCCAACCCCGTCCCCGATCCCTTCGCAGATCTTGAAGTTCCCGAAGATGATACTTGCGACTATGAGGATGATGACGACGATCACGGTGGCGGCGGCCATGGCGGATCTGGTCGCGGGCATAACGACGACGATGATGACCATGACGATGATGATGACGGTCATGACGACGACGATGATGATCATGACGACGATGACCATGATGGCGACCACGACGATGATGATGACCACGACGACGATGATGATCACGACGATGACGATCATGACGACGATGACCACGACGACGATCACGATGATGATGACGACGATGGTGATTATGACGAAGATGGTTTCGACTACGGCGACGACGATGATCACGACGACGATGATGGCGATGATCATGACGATGGTGATTATGATGAAGACGGCTTCGACTATGGCGATGACGATGATCACGACGACGATGATGGCGATGATCATGACGACGATGATGGCGATGATCATGACGACGATGGCGATGAAGCGGACAGTGGGGAGTTCGAGCCGGGTGTTTATTGCGGCGATCTGACGATCAATGCTGGCGAAGAAGTCACGTTTGCCCCGGGTACCTATGTCATTGATGGCGGCGATCTTAGGATCAACGGCAACGCGGATGTTTTTGGCGAAGACGTAACCTTCATCTTCAAAAATTCTGATGACCCGGGCGCGCCCGGAAAACCCGTCTTCAACGGAACGGCGATAATCGATTTATCGGCCCCCGATCGCGGCACTTACTCAGGCGTGTTGCTCATGCAGGATCCTGATGCCGACGATACCATCGGGCGAAATGGAGATCGCTGGCAGATCAGCGGCAATTCCAACTCCGTGCTGAACGGCGCGCTTTACGCTCCGCAAACCACAATAGATATCTCGGGAAACTCAACTCTGGACCAAGGGTGTTTTTCCATTGTCGCCGGGGCCGTGACCTTTACCGGTAGTGTTGAGGTTGTTCAGCAGTGCGGTGACACGGGCATTGGCTCTGTTGGCGTGGCCCTGGTGGAATAAGCGCCGTTGGGTATTGCCATCAGGTTTCGGTGCGGTCGTGCAGGCTTCAAATATCATGGCTAACAAATCCTTACACGGAGTAGCCATTGTCACAGACGATGTCACATATTTGATCGGTGATGGAATTCAGGGCCTGTTAGGTAAAAAGAGAACGAGCCCATTAAAACTCGATGAAGACTGCATATCTATATTCTAGGCATGTTTTCGCCCGACCCCGAAGGAGAGGATTATGCTTGTTGATAAGATAAGAGCGCTAGTGCCGTTCCTCCGCAAATTTTCGCATGATACAGCGGGGGCAACCGCCATCCTCTTTTCCTTTAGCACTGTGGTGCTGACAGGGTCTATCGCCTTTGGCGTTGATGCGGCCAATTGGTATCAGACGGACCGCAGACTTCAGACAGCAAGCGATATGGCGGCTCTGGCTGCGGCTTCCGATCAACGCCTGCAAAATGTCTTTGAGTATGGCGGAGAAACCTTGCTCGACATTGCAAACAATGAGCTGGTTCGGAATGGTGTGGAACCCACGCGTCTTTCCAGCGTTGTCGTAAATTCGCCTCCGGCATCTGGGGCATTTTCAAGTGATCCCAATGCGGTGGAAATCATCACGACGCAGGATGTGCAAATTTTTTTCGCAGGCGCCTTTGTTAATGGCACACCGCAGGCCGGTGCGCGTGCAGTTGCCCGTTCCTTTATGTCCGGCAATTACTGCATCTTGACCCTGCACCCTTCCCAAAGAGGTGCGGTTACCTTCACAGGCTCGTCGTCCTCGTTCCTGGGGTGCGGGATTGCGTCTAATTCCACAGCAAGCGATTCTGTCCTGGCGAGCGGTGGCTCGACGGTTCAAACCACAATTGTAACCGCCGTGGGCGGTATTTCTGACAACGGAAATATCCAAACCCCGGTCAATCTACAGCCCTACTCAAACCCCATTGTGGATCCCTATAGCGATCTTGCTGTGCCGCCGCCTGCGCCGTGCGATTACAGCAATGTCAGTGCCTCCGGCAATGCAACGCTTTCCCCTGGGGTTTATTGCGGTAATTTGCGCGTCAACGGCAATGTCACTTTTGATCCGGGCACGTATGTTCTGGATGGGGGAGACTTTGTCATCAATGCTGGTGCCGATGTTTTCGGCGAAGATGTCACATTCATTTTCACAAACTCGACGAACATCTCAAACATTGGGCGCCCCAGATTTAACGGGACCGCGACCATTGATTTTGATGCTTCTTCATCGGGCGATTATGCAGGCATCCTGTTCTTCCAGGACCCCGCAGCACCGGATACCGTGGGCAGCAATGTTGCCACATGGCTATTGAACGGAACCGCATCCTCCTCGTTTGAAGGGGTGATCTATGCGCCCAAGACGGAAGTAAACCTTTCGGGCAACGCGAGCTTTGCCAACGGTTGCATACACGTGGTCGCGGGTGCCGTGACCATCAACGGTAATTTTACTGTCAATCAGCAATGTACGGACCCGAACCTCCGCGACATTGAATCTATTGTTGTGACTTTGGTGGAGTAAACCCATGCTGACGAAACTTTGGACCAAAAGATCAATTACGCGCAACGATGGCGGTAATGCCATCGTTGAATTTGCCCTCATCGTACCGGTGCTCCTCATCATGATGATGGGCCTGGTAGATGCCGGTCGGGCAATCAGCGCCAATGCCCGATTGGGCACGGGGGTAACTACCGCGCTTCGCTATGCCATGACGGATGCCTATGCAGACGCCGCGATTAGCACTGCAGCCCTGGAAGGCAGTCGCTATGCCAGCGGGGAAGCCTCAGTTGCTGTCAGCAGGTTCTGTGAATGCCCCGATGGCAGCCCCATCACCTGTACCGACACGTGCCCTGCGGGGTTCCGGCGGATCTTTGTGCAAGTGGCCATGGACCGAACCCAGATGACATTGTTCAGCTATCCCGTCATCGGCAGCAGCGTCACCGTTTCCCGCACCAGCTCATTGCAAGTGCCATAGGACGAATGAGATGATCAAGAACCTTGCAACATTCTTCTATTGTAAGAAGCGGCAAATCCGAACCGCCGACGATGGCGTCGTGGCGGTTGAGTTCGCACTGACGGCTGTGCCTTTCTTCATGCTGATCTTCGGCATATTCGAGATTGGGCAGGTCCTGTGGGCCTCATCGCAAATGGATTTCCATGCGGATCGTGTCGTTCGCACCGCAGTGGTGGATAGCACCATGACCAACGGACAGATCCAATCGGCCATCGAGGTGGCCTTGGATGATCTTGATGCGGCCAACCTCACCGTTGCGGTCTCAAGAAATGCGGGAACTGCATCCACCCCGGATATTCTAAACGTTCAAATCTCCTACACCCACATGCCGGTAACTCCTTTTATCTTTGGGAGCGGTTTGGTTCTCAATCACTCGGGTCGCTATCCCATGTTGGGGAGCTAGGTGCCAACCCCCTTGCTGTTTCCCGCATTTACCCCCGCCATTTCCCGCATTTAAAAGGGATGTGGCGAAAATCTTTACGATATTTAACAAGTCGTTAACCCGAAGCACGGATGCGTTGATACGGGGCGGAATCTCTTGATTTCTGCGCCGTGCGGGGCTTGCGTGAGGTCTGCTCCGCCTGGATGGGAACCGGGGTGTGCTAATGGCCAATCTACGTCTTACGTCACTGAATTCGACCAGTCGCCTCCTGATAGCGGGGGCGGCATTCATATTCGTTGTATTGGCAGCGGCTGCAGCCGTAACCAATGGCGCAGGTTTGGATGTGCGCGCGGATTTAACCTCCGCCAGCACGCCCGCCAATCAACGCCTGGCCACGGGCACCGAAATTGAACGCTTGCTGGGTCGCGGGGGCTTCGCGGGCCTGCTCATGGCCTATGCCAACGATCAGGACCTCACAAATATCGATGGCCTTGAGCAAATTCTGAACGAGGCATCCGCTCAAGCAGATGGATTTGCCGATTTAGGCATGACCAATTCCTCCCAGCAATTTCTGGATACGGTTCGGGGCCGCATCGCCCAGGGACGGCTTGCCCTTGCTTCAATCTCCAGCGGTGTGCGCACGCCTGAAGTTGTGACCCTGGATTTCACCGCAGATCTTGCAGCCTTTGACGAATCCTTTGCGAGCTATCGCATGGAGGAACAGCGCGCCCAGACCCTCAACGCACTCGGTGTCCTTGATCTACAAAGGTGGATTACGTCGCTGGCTTTGGCCGCCGCCGTCTTCATCATGGGGGCAGGGGCTATTGCGCTTCACATGAATGTGCGCCGCCCCATTCGCCAATTGGCGGAAAACCTCGAAGACCTTTTGACCGGCGATGAAGATCGCATCCTGAGGGAGGCGGATCGCCCCGATGAGATCGGCAATCTGGCCCGCATAGCTGAACAGCTTCGCCGAACTCAACTACAGGCCGGGCGGCTTCTAAGCTTCGGCCCCGATGGCACGTTGCGCCTGCGCCTTGAAGGGGAAAACGCCGTTGCGGTGGACGATGCGCTGCTTGATCTATCAGATGCCGCGGACACAGCGCGCGCTTCAGCAGCAGCCCTGGTAGCCTCCGGTGATGAGCTTGTTACCGGTGGCCAGGACGCCGTGGACCGCATTGAATGCGTGCTGACTAAATCGGTGGAAGAGGCTTCAGGCCGCCTGAGTTCCCTCTCTAAGGCAGGTGAGGAAGTCCTGTGCCTGGCCGAGGGCCTTGAAGATGCGCGTACCACCATGACCGAGGGTTTAGAGGATACTCGCGCCACCTTGACCGCAGGCCTTGATGAAGCGCGGGAGCACATGGGCAGTGTGGAAGCAGAATGGCGGACAGAAATGTCCAACTGGCAAGATCAAACCACCGGTCTGACGCAAACCATTCAGACGGAGCTGGACAAGCTGCGCATCAATTCAACCCGCCTTGCCGTTGTGGCCGAAGATGTCAGTGGCCGGGTGGAACAAGCTGGTGCACGAGCCGATAAGGCCGGCGATCAGATTGCGGTGTCCGCTGCGAACTGGGCCAATGAGCAAGCAGCCCTCAACAAGATCAGCTCCTCGACGCGGGAAAATCTTGCCGCGCGTTTGGTCTCTCTGGATGCAAAAATCGGCCTTCTGGATGACACTCTGGAGCATCTTGAAGACCTTACCAGCCACGCGGTGCCGCCCATTGAACATGCCGCCAGCATCATTGGCGATACGGTTCGGGGCCTTAGCTTTGCCAGCGACAGCGCGGCAGCTGCCTCCGCGCATCTTTCCAAGGAAGCGGCTGCCTCTCGCAATGCCCGGGAAGCCATCATTTCGGAACTGGAAGAAGATCGGAGCGAATGGCTCAAAGCGCGTGGTGAAATTCAAAACCAGGCGGTGGAAACCATCAACCTGCTGGGCGAGACCGCAGCTCAGGTGGACGGTCTGGCCAATGATCTTGCCGGTTCCTCAGCTGAGATCCCTGCTCGGATGGGGCAGCTCTCCACAAATATGTCTGGCCTTAGCAATCAGATCACGGCGTTGGAGCAAACCGGCGCGACCCTGAGCACGCAATTTGGGGAACGCATTGGCACCATGCAGCAGGTCATGGAAGATACGCGCAGCTCCATCGTAGATGAGGCAGGCTCCCTTCGCTCGGTGACCTCAGGCCTTAAGGATCTGCATCTTACATTTGAAAATGAAAGCCGCCGGGTTGGCGAACAAATCGGTGCTGTTTCCGGTACCCTTGAAAACCTTGATGAGCATCTGGTCGCCATCAATGAGCGCGTTGCCGCCCCGACAGATCTATCGCCGGTGCTTTCTGCATTGAAGACAGAAATGGGCCAGGCCGTGGGTCATCTAACACAGGTCGTTGAAGGCCAGGGGCTGAACACACAACAGGCTCTTGAGGCCAACAAGGATGCTCAGGCGCAGGATGTGGCGGCCCACTTTGCTGAAATGTCTTCCGCCCTTGAACAAGCGTTCAATGAGAATGGCAAGAACCAGCGCGCTGCCATTGCGGCAAGTGCTGTGGAGCTGAGCAACCGCTTCGGTACCGCCATTGAGAAAAGCAATCAGGAACAGGCTCAACAGATCAGCCAGAGCGTGGACGGGGGCCTTGTGGATCTCTCCATTGGGCTTAAGTCGGCCTTCATTGAGAACAGCGGACAGCAAAGCCAGTTGCTGGTGGAGGGTCTGTCTATCCTTACCACCACATTCGATGACGCAATCAATGAAAGCAATCAGGCACAGCAACAGATCATCGCAACCGGCCTGTCGGAACTTTCCGTTACTTTGAACGGTAAGATCACGGAACAAGGCATTGCGGCTCAGAGCCTTGCTGAGACTTTGGCTCTTCTGGATGGCCGCCTCAATGACCTTACAGCGGCGCAAGATCAAACTGGCCAGGAAATGCGCGATGCCCTGCACGAAAGTGCCACAGCATCCATCAAGACAAGCGACGTCATCGCGCTTGTGGAGCCGCGTCTGGCAGCGCTGAATGATACAGCCCATGCCATGGGCGAAGAGTTGCGCGCGCTGGCGGGTGAATTTGCCAATCGCCAGGATAACCTTCAGGCCAACCATCAAGCCGATGCTTCTCCGCAGGTTCTCGATCACATTGCGCGGGTTGAGCTGCTTCAAACCGGTTTGGCCGATGCGCAGCAATCGATCGCTCTTTCCTTGCGCGATGGTTTGATGGGTATCGCCCAACGCCTGAAGACAACGGATGTCAGTGCGATCTCCAAGCAACTTGGCGGGGTGATCACATCGCTAGAGCAGCAACAGGATCGTTTTGCGGAAACCATGCTGGATATGTCCACAGATATGAGCGTGCGCATTGATGAGCTGGCCGGTGAAATCGCCCGCATCAAACGTCCGACCACAACTGCTGCTCCGAGACCTGGCATCAAGCCTGCGACGCGCGCTTTGGAAGAAACAAGCATTGCTCCTGGCCGGGCGCTTAATACTAGACAACCCCATGCCAAGGCCCCAACCGTTGCGCCGAAGGAGCCAGCCGCTGCGCCGAAGGAAAATGATCTCTCCGCTATCTATAATGCGCTGCGCGGTTTGACAGAAGATTTGAAAGATATCTCCGCCGAAGATACCGATGCCATGGTCGCTCGGGTTCTGAATGCGGACCTGAAGGTTGGCTAAGCGCGTAAGCGCCTGGTGCATCCGCCATCAGTGAAGATGATTTGCAATTGCCCCTGACTCTCCCATAGATTTGAGAGACCAGTCGCGCATTCGCAAAAGGAAATCTCATGAGCCGCATCGACAAAGCCACAAATCTGATGGACTTTCGCGCCATGGCCAAATCGGCACTGCCCGCGCCTCTGTTTCATTATATTGACGGGGCCGCCGACGATGAGTGGACCTTGCGGCGCAATACAGACGCCTTCATGGACTACGAGTTAATGCCGTCATACCTGCGTGACGTTGCGTCAGTGGACATGAGCACGAATGTGCTGGGCGCCGATATTGATATGCCTCTTTTCTTGTCTCCAACGGGCATGTCGCGGCTTTTCCACCATGAAAAGGAAGCCGCGGTTGCCAAGGCAGCCGCCAAGTTCGGCACTATGTACACGCTCTCCACCGTTGGCACCACGAACATCGAAGATGTGGCCGCGGTGTGCGACGGGCCGAAAATGTTCCAGATCTACGTCTTCAAGGATCGTGAGCTGACAAAGGAATTTCTCCAGCGCTGCAAGGCGGCGGGCTATACATCCCTGTGCCTGACGGTGGATTTGCCGGTCGCAGGTTATCGCGAAAAGGATCTTATCTGGGGCATGTCCATGCCGCCCAAGTTCACAATGAAAAGCCTTGCCAGTTTTGCAGCTCACCCCGGATGGGCCTTCAATCTGGCCAAGAACCCGGGTTTTGAGCTTGCCAATATTGCTCACCGCGCAGAAGCCTTGAAGGGTCAGGGCGTGGGCCTTATGGAATATGTGAACCAGCAATTGGACCAATCCGTCAGCTGGGACGATGCCGCCTGGATGATCGAAGAATGGGGCGGGCCTTTCGCCATCAAAGGTGTTCAGACAGCGGATGATGCAAAGCGCTGCGTTGAAATCGGCGCCAGCGCCATCATGATTTCCAATCACGGTGGACGACAACTGGATAGCGCACCAGCCCCTGTTGATTGCGTGGCGCCCATTCGCGACGCCATTGGAGATCGACTGGAGTTGATCGTGGACGGCGGCGTGCGGCGCGGCACGCACGTGCTCAAAGCGTTGGCTCTGGGCGCGAATGCCGTTTCCTTTGGCAGACCCTATCTCTATGGGCTGGCGGCAGCCGGGCAGGAAGGGGTTGAGCGCGTGCTCACATTGATCCGTGCAGAGATTGCCCGCGATATGAGGCTGATCGGTTGTTCCAATATCAAAGACCTGCCCCGCAGTGCTGTTCAGCACCGGTTGAAATAATTACTTCCCCGCCCAGGTCGGCGCGTGTTTGTCCGCCCATGGCCGGGCGCGCTCCAACTGGCCTGCCAGCTGAAACAGTGTGGCCTCATCGCCAAAGCGCCCCGTGAACATGGAGCCGACGGGCAAGCCACCTTCTGTCCAATAGAGGGGCACGGACATGGAAGGTTGCCCCGTCATATTGAACATACCGGTGTAAGGCACAAACTTGCCCATGCGCTCTGCATAGGCCGCCGAATCCTCGCTCATCATATCGAGCCAGCCGAGATCGACCGGCGGGCTGCCCGTCACGGGGCTCAAATAAACATCATAGGTCTCATGGAACGTCGCCATGGTGCGGCCCAACTGATGCATGAACAGAACTGATTTGGTGTAGTCGGGGCCTGAAACCGCGCGGCCCATTTCCGCCATCAAAATTGTATTGTTTTCCAGATCGCCTTGTTGCATCTCGCGGCCCAAAGCTTCCAGGCGACCATCCACGGTGGCGGCGATGTTGGAGCAGATCAATGAAAGCTGCGACTTGCCAAATTCCGCCGGGTCAACATGCGGGCGGGCCTCTTCGACCTGGTGGCCCAGGCTTTCGCAAAGCTTTGCGGCATCCTCAATAGATTTAATAACGTCAGGCTCAGGCTCGTTGCCGCCGTGGGTTTTGGTGTTAAAGGCAATGCGCAAGGGCTTGGGATCTTGCGTCGTATCCAACGCGTATGCGCGCGTCGGGGCCTGTACTTCATACGGGTCCCCCGGGGTGGTCCCTTGGGTGACATCCAGCATAACAGCATTGTCACGCACGGTGCGGGAGACAGCATGGCTGATGGATTGCCCAGCCCAACCTTCGCCCCGATCAGGACCCGAAGGCGTTCGGCCACGGGTTGGCTTCATGCCAAAAAGACCCGTCATGGCGGCTGGGATGCGGATGGAGCCTCCTCCGTCTGACGCATTGGCGATGGGCAGGATGCCGGCAGCCACCGCAGCGGAGGCCCCGCCCGATGAGCCGCCAGAAGTGCGGGTGAGATCCCATGGGTTCTTTGTCTGGCCAAACAGGCGTGGTTCGGTAGTACATGTCAGACCAAATTCAGGGGTGTTGGTCTTGCCAAAGATCACAAGCCCCGCGTCAATGTATCTTTGTGTCAAAGTCGCATTGTGATCAGAGACGAAATCCTTGAACAGGCCAGAGCCATTGGTGGTGACGGTGCCTTTCAAAAAGACGTACAAATCCTTGAGCAGGAACGGCACCCCTTTCAAAGGCCCATCAGGTAGGCCTGCTTTGATCGCCGCGCGGGCTTCATCGTAATGTTTGTGCGTGATTGCGTTAACTTCAGGATTGATGCGCTCAGTACGGTCAATCGCCTCGTCCAGAAGCTCATCTGCACTGACATCGTTTTTGGCGACAAGTTTCGCCAGGCCCACAGCATCAAAATCGTCGTACTCGCTAAACCCGGACATGGCGTGTCTCCTTTGTGAGATTTCCTGCTGGTATATTGGGCTCAGCGGGATAGAAAGGACAAGTATTTCCGCTTGCCGTTGCGTAAAGAGCGTCTGGCGACCTGAGACCAGAAGGAGCTGTGCCCATGGCCATGGGAAGTCACGACTATGTGGACGATCCGCGCAACGCCGACATCTTGATCTATATGAACGGCGAGATGAAACCGCGGGCGGAGGCCACCGTCTCGGTCTTTGATTCAGGTTTTGTCCTCGGCGATGGCGTTTGGGAAGGCTTGCGCGTCCACAAAGGCCAGATTGCCTTTCTGGATGAGCATATGGACAGGGTCTATGAAGGCGCAAAGGCACTGGACATGGATGTTGGTCTTGATGCCGATGAGCTTCGCGCGGGCCTGCATCAAACTCTTGCCGCAAACAAGATGACGGAAGATGTGCACATCCGCCTCATGATTACGCGGGGCATGAAGGCAACGCCGTATCAAGACCCGCGCGTGACCGTCGGCAATGCGACCATCGTCATAATTCCAGAATATAAAAAGCCCGCTGACGACGCCCGTACCAAGGGGCTCAATCTCTTCACGGTTCATGTGCGGCGCGGTTACCCTGATGTGCAAGATGCCAAGCTGAACTCCCACTCCAAACTCAACTGTATCATGGCGTGCATCCAGGCCACCAAAGCGGGGGCGGATGAAGCCTTGATGCTCGATCCGCACGGCTTTGTTGCAACCTGTAACTCGACGCATTTTTTTATTGTGCGCAAGGGAGAGGTTTGGACCTCCACCGGTGATTTCTGTCTGGGCGGGATCACGCGGGGTAAGGTGATTGAGCTCTGCCGCGCCAACGACATCCCAATACTTGAGAAGAACTTTACCCTCTCGGAAGTTTACAGCGCCGGCGAAGCCTTCGTTACAGGAAGTTTCGCAGGTCTTGTGCCTGTGCGGGAAATTGACGGGCGCATGATTGGTCAAGGTGTTCGAGGTCCAATGACCGAACGCCTTCAGGATGACTATCTGGAACTGATTGATCTTAACTGCGGTATTCAACATGGCTGATACTCTTGAAGGCCGCCGCATCGCCATGTGGTCGGGCCCCCGAAATATCTCTACCGCTATGATGCGGTCCTTTGGTAATCGGGCCGACACCGCGTGCCTGGATGAGCCGTTTTATTCCTGGTATCTCAAGCGCACCGGGGTTGATCATCCGGGGGCAGCCGAGATCATCAAGGCTCATGAGAGTGATTGGCGAAAGGTGGCCGCTCACATTCAAGGACCCATCCCAGGCGGAAAAGTATTCTACTTTCTAAAAGTGCAGCCTCAGCAAATGATGCCGGAAGTGGGCCGGGAATGGTTTGCTGATGTTGAGCATTTCTTCCTGATCCGCGATCCGGAGATGATTGTGCGCTCCTATGCTGCCTCTCGGGAAGATTTCGTGGCAGCAGAATTGGGCATTGCTCAACAACGGGAGATCTTTGACGAGGTATGCCAACTCACTGGCAAGAAACCGCCGGTGATATCTTCAGAGGATGTCTTGGCAGATCCCCGCCGAACGCTGTCTGCATTGTGTGAGCGAATGGAAATCCCGTTTGCTGAGGAGATGTTGTCATGGGCTCTCGGTGGGCGGCCTGAAGATGGTATCTGGGCAAAGGACTGGTATACTTCTGTCATGAAGTCGACAGGGTTCGGTAAGCCAAGCAGCAGTCCTCATCCTTTGCCGGAAAAATTTGAATACATGATCCCGGAACTGCGGGCGCATTATGATGTGATGTGGGCGGAGAAGATTTAGCCGATAGATCGGTCCAAGCGGCGACATCGCCCCTCACCCCATCCCTCTCCCCAATGGGAGAGGGGGCCGGATGCACCATCTTTTCCCCTCGCCCGTTGGGGAGAGGGTGGCACGACAAACTTGTTTGGCGGGACGGGTGAGGGGGCGATGGTGCGGTCAATAGCAAAACTCTAAAACGTCACCACGCTGCGGATGGATTTGCCTTCGTGCATCAAATTGAACGCATCATTGATTTTCTCCAGCGGCATCACATGGGTGATGAGATCATCGATATTGATCTTACCGTCCATGTACCAATCCACAATTTGAGGTACGTCCGTGCGCCCGCGCGCACCGCCAAAGGCTGTGCCTTTCCAGGTTCGCCCGGTGACAAGCTGAAATGGCCGCGTAGCGATCTCCTTACCCGCTTCGGCAACGCCGATGATGACAGACGTGCCCCAGCCGCGATGGCTTGATTCGAGCGCCTGGCGCATGACATCCGTATTGCCCGTGCAATCAAATGTGTAGTCAGCGCCCCCATCGGTGGCATCCACCACGGCAGCAACAACCTTGTCCGAACCCACCTCACGGGGGTTGATGAAATCCGTCATGCCAAATTTTGTGGCCATGGCGCGCTTGGAAGGATTTGTATCCACACCGATGATCTTGTTCGCGCCCACCATGCGGGCACCCTGGATGACGTTAAGCCCGATGCCACCCAGGCCAAACACCGCCACATTCGCGCCGGGCTCGACCTTTGCCGTGTTGATGACAGCGCCAAGGCCCGTGGTGACACCACAGCCGATGTAGCAGACTTTCTCGAACGGGGCGTCTTTGCGGATTTTCGCAAGGGCGATTTCCGGCATCACGGTAAAATTGGAGAAGGTCGAGCAGCCCATATAGTGCTTCACCTCTTCGCCATTCACTTTGAAGCGAGACGTACCATCGGGCATGACGCCTGCGCTTTGGGTTTCGCGAATTGAGGTGCACAGGTTGCTTTTCTGGCTGGTACAGGTCTTACACTCCCGGCATTCAGGAATGTAAAGCGGGATCACATGATCGCCAACGGCAATGCTGCTCACCCCCGCGCCCACCTCGCGCACGATACCTGCGCCTTCATGGCCCAGGATGGCGGGGAACAGGCCTTCGGGGTCCTTGCCTGAAAGCGTATAGGCATCGGTATGACAAATGCCGGTGGCCATGATCTCTACCAGTACTTCGCCCGCGCGCGGGCCTTGTAGCTCAACTGTCTCTATACTGAGGGGCTCGCCTGCTTTCCAGGCTACGGCTGCACGGGTTTCCATGGGGTGCTCCTTGAAGAGATAACCTACTGCATACGACAAATCGAAGGCTGGCCCGCCAACTCGATTTGGAGAGACTACCCCGTTCTGACGCCCGAGCAAATCGAGATTTGATCTAATCAATTTGAGCGATTGTGATCATGCGAGGGCTGTCAGGCGCAAAGGTGGAGCCATCAATCGCCCCATACTGGTTACTGATAGAGAATTCCGCTCTGCTCAAGCAGCTTTCAATTTCACCTTGGGAGTAGAGCCGAAATCGGGTTTTACGGATAACGGGCTTACCCACTCCAGTGCGATAGGTGTAGGTGCGGTCGACAAAGCGCGCGTCCTCACTAAGCTCACCCTGCTCATGCGCTGTGCCACCGTTTGGTAGGCCAAAAGACCTCTCGGATCTCGGGTGAGCACGAATTGGCGCGGCATTCCACAGATCAAGATAAAGATAGCCCTTTGGGTTGAGATCTCTTGCCCACCTGTCGAGACAGGACTGGTTTTCCTCATCAGAAAAGAAGCCAATGGAATTGTAAAAACTGCAAATCAGATCAAAATCTCTCGGCAACGCATCACGCATGTCCGCACAGACAAAATTGGCCGTGGTTTCAGACGGCAAATCTAAAATTGCAGTCGCGATAAATTCTGGATTGAGATCGAACCCCCAAACGTCAAGCCCCCGCGCCGCCATCTCCAAGACATGGCGCCCCGTTCCGCATCCGATATCTGCAATACGTCCCTTATCGGATAGCTTAATCTTGGAGAGCAGGAAGTCAATTTCCTCCGCGGCCTGTGCTTGAGTGGCTGCGTTCTCGACCAGCTGAAGAAAATTCTCGTCATAGAAGTTGGCGAACCAGGAGGAACGAGAGCCCATTGCGATCCTCAGTTCCCAAACTCATAAGCTTCCGGCGTCATGTGTTTTGTGCGGCGCATGTATTCAGACGTACGGCCCACCCAGTTGTTGGTGACTTTACCGTCGCGCAGATACCAGCTCTTCTCCACGGCGGTCCAGATTTTCTCCTGCATGCGGCCTTCGAGAAAGGCGTTGTAGTCCGCCTGGGCCTGAGCGGTGACGTCCAGCCACTTGGCCTCGTTGGCATCAAGGGCCGCGAGGCAGGAAAGGATATAGCGGGTCTGGGCTTCGATCATGACGATAATGGAATTGTGTCCCAGGTTCGTGTTGGGTCCATACATCATGAAGAAATTTGGAAAGCCTGTGTGTGTAATTCCCAAATAGGCTTCCGCGCCGTCCTTGCTCCATTTCTCATTGAGAGACTGGCCACCGCGCCCCGTGACCTGCATAGGGGTGAGGAAATCCGTGCTGATGAACCCGGTGGCATAAATGAGTGCATCCGCCTCGTGCACGGTGCCATCTTCGGTGATCACGCCGTTCTTGACGATGCGCACGATGGGGTTGGTCACCACATTCACATTGTCTTGGGCAAGGGCGTCATAATAATCATCGGAAAAGAGGATGCGTTTTGCCCCAACCGGATAATCCGGGGTGAGCTTTGCTCGAAGGTCCGGATCAACGATCTTCTCCTCAAGATATTGAAGGGCCTGCTTGCGGGCTTTACCGCGCAGACCGCTGTCTGCGTCTTGCTCGCCTTGTTTCAACTTCATCAGGGGATAGAGCAGCACCTCCCCCCGCAGCCAGATCATGAAGCGATAGAACTGGGTGGCAGGAGGGAAGACCGAGCCGAGCCATTTTTCAAACTTGTTATATTCCCGGTCATTCTTGGGAAAGACCCAATTGGCGCTGCGTTGAAACACGTTCAGCTTAGCAGCCTTGGGCGCGATCTGCGGAATGAACTGAAGGGCGCTGGCCGCATTGCCGATGACGGCGACGTTCTTGGCCGTAAGATCAACATCATGATCCCAGTGAGCAGAATGAAAATGCGGACCCTCGAAACTCGAGGCGCCGTCGATTTTCGGTGTGGAGGATTTGTGCAACTGGCCAACTGCTGAGATCACCACATCAAACTCCCGCGTCTCACCGTCGGTGGTGCTAACCTTCCAGATGCCTGCGGCATCATCGAAATGGGCTTCGGTAACTTCCGTGTTGAACTTAATGTGGGGCGTTAGGCCAAACTTCTCAACGCAATGATCCATATAACGCAGGATTTCCGGCTGTTCAGACCATTTATAGGTCCAGTTGGGATTGCGCTCGAAGGAAAACGAGTAAAGCGCTGAGGGCACGTCGCATTCTGCACCGGGATAGGTGTTCTCCCGCCAGGTGCCGCCAATGGCTGAGGCTTTCTCAAAGATGGTGAAATTGTCTTGGCCACGCTTCTTGAGATGGTGTCCCACGCACAGGCCGGAAAAGCCCGTGCCGATGATGGCAATGCGGCGATCTTTATGGTGGTCAGTGTCAGACACGCGGTATCTCCTGTCAGCGCCAAGTGCGAAGCGGACAGTCAAGCGTATGCGGCCTCAAGGCGCAACAGGAACTAGCAGAAAGACTTTTGCAA
>JAJFIL010000158.1 GCA_021774965.1 Alphaproteobacteria bacterium | reverse complement strand
AGTTTCTTTTCCGGAGTTTCCTGGGCATCTTCATTCTGAAACAGGGTTACCTGGATCATGGATTTTTTCTTGAGATCATCCATCCAACTCTTGTATTTGTTCTGCTTGCCTTCAAAGGTTAAAACCTGTTCAATTTTATCTTTGACCTCATCCAAAGGCTGGGCTTTGCCAGCAATTACCCGGTCCACCTTAATGATATGGTACCCATAACGGCTTTCAACGACGTCGCTGATCTCTCCAGGCCTTAAGCTGAAGGCAACTTTCTCAAACTCCGGAACCAAATGGCCCTTTTTTAACATACCAATTTCTCCGCCGGAACTTGCGGTAACATCTTCCGAATACTTTTTAGCCATTTCGGAAAAATCCTTTCCAGACCGAATCTGACGAACAACTTCCCTGGCTTTTAATTTCTTTAGTTGCTTCTTTTCAGGGCTGGCACCTTCATCGACTATAAACAAAATGTGGCGCACAAACGGTTGTCTGGACTGCCAATAATCTTTTTGATGTTCATAATAATATTTTTTGATTTGCCTGGGGGGTGCATTGGCCGATTTCCCCATATGAAACTGCACGACTTTCGTCACCAGGATCTGGTTGCGGATCACTTCTTTGTATTGGGTCATGGAACGACCTTCGGCTGTCAGCATCTCTTGCATTTGAGATTCAGTGACGTTATTTCTTTTCATGATATCGTCAAGCGCCAGTTGAACAGACGCATCATCGACTTCCAACCCCGACTTCTTGGCCTCCTGCAGTTGTAATTTTTCCTCAATGATGCCGTCCAGAGTTTTCTGAACAATTTCCTTATCGGAGAACTTGGAAGGGGTTCCAGATGCACTCAACTGTTGCCTGGCAATGGAAGCTCTTTCTTCAACACTGCTCAAGGTGATGATCTCTCCATTGACTTTTGCCACCACCCGGTCCATCACCTCGGCCCAGGCAGGTTGAGTCACCAGCAAGGTAAATGACAGGCTCAACACAATGGCAATCGGTTTAGCTGATTTTTGCCAATACTTCATGCTCAATCTCAATGTTCGCTTTTTCCTTCAATTCAGAAAGCCACTCATGAAACGCTTTGTCCTGGCGCTCGCGAATGAGCTTTTCGTGGATGATTTTTTTGGACTCCTCAAAACTCATTTTTCGATCTTTATTCTTATCCACCACTTTGAAAATATGGCTTCCGTAAGGAGTTCTTATGATATTACTGATTTCATTCACTTTTAACTTAAAAATTTCTTCAAGTTCCGCCGGCATATGGCCTTCTTCCAGGTAACCCAAATCCCCGCCATCGGTGCCTTCCGGAGCCAGCGAAAACTCCCTGGCCAGGTCAGAAAAGGTTTTTCCATCGGCATCGAGTTGTTTTTTAATTCCCAGGGCTTCCTCTTCCGTTTCGACCATTATATGAAGCGCCTTCACCTGTTTTCCCTTGTGGAACTCTTCCTCATGCGCCTCAAAATACTTGCGTAGCTCATCTTCACTTACAGACACTTTACTATTGACACTTTGATCAATCAATTGTTTTATTAACAGATTATTTTTCAAGCCGTTTTCCCATTCCTCCAGAGAGATATTGTCCACCTCGAGAAACTTTTTAAAGGCGCTTTCCTCATACCCGTTTTTTGCTTCCATAATAACGTCATCAAATTCTTCCGGGCTGGGAGAAATTCCGTTTTTTTCAGCTTCCTGCCGGAACAAGGTATTTTGAATCTCCACATTCAGCGCATCGGTCTTCAACCAGAGATAAGAGTCTGAATTTACAGGCTCACTGGTATTCACCCGGTATTTTCTTTTAAGTTTTTCAAGACTTTTTCGAAATTCCCGGACAGTGATCCCTTCCCCATTGACTTTAGCGATGGTCACGGTTTCCTTAATGCCATCGGAGGAACTCGTGCCGGACGAACAAGCGGCCACCAGCAATAGCATGACAAATAAACTATATCGGGATAAACCAGATTGAAACAACTGTCGGAACCGTTTAATCACGACGCGGGAACCCAAGTAACGCTTGCAAGTAATATTTAACCTCTTCAAAATCCTTCTTCCATCCTTTACGGTCGATCTTGATACTTATCTTATACTCCGATAAAAATTTCATCTTATTATCCACGAGAGACGTAATAATTCCCGGACTCATGGGGGTGCTGGGTTCCACGGTCAGATACGCCTGGTTGTCCTTCAGTTTGGCCTGAGAGATATGAAGTTTTTGGCAAAGCACCCGGACTTCCAGCAATTGCATCAATTTTTCAACGGGTTCCGGGCAGTTCCCGTAGCGGTCCAGCAATTCGTCTCTCAGAGCCTGGCAGTCGTCCAGTTCGGTGATCATCTGAAGACGCCGATAAACCTCCAGGCGCTGGTTGAGGTTTTCGATATAATCCTTGGGAATATACCCTTTGACCATGAAATCGATTTCCGGCTCAATTTTCGTATCGACTTCTTCCCCGTTGATTTCCTTCACCGTTTCTTCAATCAGCTTGCAATATAAATCGAACCCGATGGTGGAAATTTGCCCCGATTGCTTATGACCCAGCATATCGCCCACGCCTCGGATCTCCATATCCCGTGCCGCCAATTGAAACCCCGCCCCCAGTTCACTCATCTCTTCGATGGCGCAGATTCTTTTGCGTGCTTCCGGGGTGATGGCCATCGTGCCGGGGATCAGCAGATAAGCGTAAGCCTGATGCTTGTAGCGCCCCACCCGCCCCCGCAATTGATACAATTGCGCCAGTCCGAACTGATCGGCCCGGTTGATGATGATGGTATTGGCGGATGGAATGTCCAGACCGGATTCGATGATCGTCGTGCATAAGAGCAGATCGATATCGTGGTCCATGAATTTCTTCATGACCCGCTCCAACTGATGCTCAGGCAGTTGGCCGTGCGCGATGCCAATACGCACTCCGGGTACAAGTTTGCAGATCATTTCTTTAACGGATTCGATGCTGTGAATTTTGTTATGCAGAAAAAAGATTTGCCCGCCGCGGTCCATTTCCCGCTGGATGGCTTCGCGCACCACTTTTTCATCAAATTTACGCACAAAGGTTTTGACTGCCAACCTGTCGATGGGAGGCGTTTCAATCACACTCAGGTCCCGGACCCCCATCAGGGAAAAATGCAGGGTTCGGGGAATGGGCGTGGCGGTCAATGTGAGAATATCGACAGAGGCGCGGAGTTTTTTCAGCCGCTCCTTATGCTTGACGCCAAAGCGCTGTTCCTCATCGACAATGATGAGCCCGAGATCGGCAAACTTGACATCCCTGGAAAGCAGACGATGGGTCCCGATTAATATATCCACCTCGCCTCGACTGAGCTTGGCAAGCGTTTCCTTTTGCTCTTTCGGAGTGCGGAACCGGCTGATCTGTTCAATATTGACGGGATAACTGCGGAATCGTTCCTGAAAGGTGTTCAAATGTTGTTGAGCCAGAACCGTGGTCGGCACCAACACCGCAACCTGTTTTTTGGCCGAAACCGCTTTAAACGCCGCACGCATCGCTACTTCCGTCTTTCCGTAACCGACATCGCCGCAGACCAGGCGGTCCATGGGTTTATCCTGATCCAGATCCTCTTCGATTTCATCGATGGCCTTTAACTGGTCGTCCGTTTCCTCAAATTCAAACGAATCGGCAAACTCCTGCAATTCTACCGGATTTCCGGAATAGGCTGGTCTTTCGGTAACCGACCGGGTCGCGTATAGTTTCAGCAGGTCCGCCGCCATTTCCTGGATGGCTTTCTTGGCGCGGGATTTCTGCCTCTGCCAGGTAACCGTTCCCATTTTGCTGAGTGGCGGATGCGCATCGCCCGCGCCCATGTATTTTTGGATGTACCCAAGGCCATTCATTGGAATATAAAGTTTTTCGTCATCGGCGTACAGGATCTCCAGAAACTCCCCTCCCCCGACTCCGGTTTGCAATTCCTTCATTCCTAAATACTGACCGATGCCATATTCGACATGCACCAGAAAATCGTCAGGTCGAAGGTCCTTGAACCCGCGTTGAAAACTTTGCGACTTGGGCTTCCGGCGATGACGGTGCTTGTGCGAACGACCAAAAACTTCACTTTCAGCGACAAACACTTTCTTCAGATCGCGGATTTGAAACCCCGAACTGATCACTCCTTTTTCCACCGCGAGTTGGATGCCATATTCTTCCAACAACTGATGGACTCTTCGCACATGACCTTTTGTGGGAGCCACCAGAGTGACGGCCATCCCTTCTTCTTCCCATTCGACGACATACTCCGCCAGTGTATCGAATTTACCCCGCAACAAAGGAATCGGTTGCACATCAAAGTGGACCACATGCGGCGAATCTTCATCGGAAAGCTTGATCGAATTCATAGACAGTTTGCCACTGGAACCCAACCGGGATTTTATATCCTCCGTACTCAAATAAAAATCTTCGGGGGGAGCGGCAATATCCCCATTTTCTAAAGCGTTTTCATACTCGGTTTGGATGAGTTGTTCATACTGTTCACATTTGGAAAAAACCAGGTCTTCATCATCCACAACCACAAGCGTTCCCTTGGGAAGATAATCGAACAGATTTTCCTTTTGCGGGTAAAAGAAAGACGCCAGACGTTCGATCCCTGAGAATCCACCCAAATGTTCGATGCGATCCACCACTTCCTTGAGACGGGCTTTGTCTAAGTCATTAGACTGAGCAAAGGCAAGAATATTTTTCACGCCCAGATCAATCTCTTCCGGCGTCAGCATGACCTCGCACACTGGAAGAATCATTGTTTCCGCAACCTCCTGAACGGAAACCTGGGAGTTGATATCGAATTCCCTTAAGGATTCCACCTGATCGCCAAAAAACTCGACACGGATGGGGTTGGATGCCGCCGACTGAAAGAAGTCCACAATGTCTCCACGAACGCTGAACTCACCCCGGTCTTCCACCATGTGAACGCGCGTATAGCCATTGTCTGTCAAACAGGCTTCCAACAGTTCACGCTCTAGGCCATCGGCCTTTTTGAGCGGGAACACCTGTTTTGCAAGAACGGATTTAGGCACGAGGCATTGCATGACCGCTTCCACAGGAACCACGAGAAAGGGGCAACCGTCATGCATCAGCTGATCAAGAATAGACAACCGTTCGCCAGAGACTTCTTTCAAAGGCGAAATATGCTCGTAGGGCAATGTTTCCCAGGTAGGAAAAAACTGGGGCTGTGCTTTAATTTTTTCGTATTGGAAAAAATATTTTAAATCGCCCAGCAGGGCGTCTCCGGTGTTTTGATCGGCAGTGAGCAGTACAATGGGTCGGCGAACATTTTTTTTGAGATGCGCCAGAAATAAGGCCCGCGAAGCTTGCGAAAAGCCTTCCACCGTCACCTGCGCCGCCGGGTCTTTTAACAGGTGGCTCACCGCCCGGACCCGTTCCGCAAAATCGAGGGTTTCTGACTGAGGTAAATTAAGGGTTTGATCCATCAATGAAATTTCTGTTTATTAAAATGCGATGAGATAAATGAATCGATCAGGAGGAGATTGTTCGAAGATCACACGACTCTATCGGTCTTAAGAGATTCCTGACTTTTTAGGTAGCAGGTGTTGCCACTTCGACTCCCCCTCCGGTTTGAAATTAACGCATACAATGAAGGAAGGCCCTTCATAAAAATTCAACTTGTAGTTGCCACCGCCAAACCGCTCAAACAAATATTCTTCGGGTCGGTCGCGGAACTCTTTAAATTCTTCGAGAGTGAACCTGGCGATCTCATAAAAATAGATGCCAACCCCTTCCTTGATGCCGACCAACAAATTGCAATTGACCTGGCTGTATATTTCCTCGAAACGCTGATCCATTTCTTCCTGACTCGGATCACGCTTCAGCTCCCGGCGAAGTTTTGGCTTGTAGTAATCTCGAAACGCTTCTTTAACCCACATGGTTTTTATAAATTCAGGGATCGATAGATCGGTTGAATGGACCCGGCTCAAAGGCCAGATGACGGGGAATATTCCATTTAATTTCTTATTTCCAGTCCATCTTTTGTAGCATATATGATTAAGGGAAACAATGGGTTTAAGAAATCCCTCGTGGGTGAATTTGCAGATTGAGATTGCAACCCACATCCCCTATACTCGGCGTTTTCAACAGCGGCGCTATTTTTTACAGTTATCAAATGACTAATCCAGAATACAAAACCATCACTCTCGGTCTGATTCAATCCACTTGCTCGCTTGATCCCGCTCAAAACCTGCAGGATGCGATTCAGGCGATCACCGAAGCTACTGAAAAGGGGGCGCAAATCGTCTGTCTTCAGGAATTGTTCCGGTCCCGGTATTTTTGCCAGAAGGAGGACGCGGAACTGTTTGCTCTGGCAGAGACCATCCCCGGCCCCAGCACCGAAGCACTCTGTAAACTGGCGGACAAGCTTAAAATCGTCATCATCGTACCGCTATTTGAGAAGCGTACCGAGGGCATTTATCACAATACGGCTGTGGTCATCGATGCTGACGGGTCGATCGTTGGCAAATACCGCAAAATGCACATCCCGGACGACCCCTGTTTTTATGAAAAATTATACTTTACGCAGGGAGATTCTGGGTTCCGAAGCTTTCCCACTCTCTATGGACGGATCGGAGTGATCATCTGCTGGGACCAATGGTTCCCGGAAGCGGCGCGGTTGACGGCTCTATCCGGCGCTCAGTTTTTGTTTTATCCCACGGCCATTGGGTTTCAGCAGGCGGACGCTCCGCAAGTAAGCCAACAAATTGCCGCCTGGGAAACCGTGCAAAAAGGCCATGCTATCGCCAATGGAGTCTTTCTCGCCGCCGCCAATCGGGTGGGAACGGAGGACGCCTTGAAATTCTGGGGCCGCTCTTTCATCAGCAACCCCTTCGGGGAAGTGTTAGCTCAGTCCGGGAGTGACTCTCCTGAGGTTCTCATCGCGGAATGCGATCTCGCGCAAATTGAAATCACCCGCCAAAACTGGCCTTTTCTGCGCGACCGCAGAGTCGATGCCTACCAGGGAATCACTCAAATTTTTAACGACCCCAATGACTGACCTTCAATATCCCGCCACGCAGGGCTACCGTATGCCTGCGGAATGGGAAACTCACTCTGCCACCTGGCTCGCCTGGCCTCATAATCTGGAAACCTGGGACGCATCCGTCTTACCCGGAGTCGAGCGGACTTATCTGGCAATGATTCGAGCGCTCGCACCTGGAGAAGCAGTCCACATTCTGGTAAATGACCCTGCATCCCAAAAATCCGTCGAAAACAAAATCCGCAATGCGGGAATTTCCCTGGATCAAGTGCATCTGCACGCCATTCCTACGCAAGATGCCTGGATTCGCGACTACGGTCCCAACTTTCTGGTGAACGATAACGGAATAGAAAGGAAAGTCGCATTCAACAACTGGCAATTCGATGCCTGGGGCGGTAAATACGATGACTTATTAAGCGACAATGAAGCCGCTGACAAAATCGCGCAGATTTTGAAACTGCCAACCTTCGAGCCGGGAATTGTGTTGGAAGGTGGGTCCATCGATGTCAATGGGAAAGGGACCTGTCTGACAACGGAGCCGTGTTTGCTCAATCCCAATCGCAACGGTGGCCTGGATCGGGAAACTATGGAGAATTATTTAAAAAAATTTCTTGGCGTTCAAAAAGTCATCTGGTTGCAAGGCGGAATGGAGGGAGACGATACCGACGGGCACATCGATAATCTGGCCCGGTTTGTCAACCCGAGCACTATTCTCTGCGCTTATGAAGAAGATTCTGCCGACTCAAATTATGAGAGTTTGAAGGCCAATTATGAAAAGCTACTGTCTTGCACAGATCAGGATGGCAACCCGTTGAACATCGTTCGCCTGCCCATGCCGGGATGGGTCGAAGTTGATTCAGGTCGTCTTCCGGCAAGCTACGCCAATTTCTACATCGGCAACCGGGTGGTCCTGCTTCCTGTTTACAACGCCCCTAATGACCATAAGGCC
>JAJFIL010000157.1 GCA_021774965.1 Alphaproteobacteria bacterium | reverse complement strand
CGCACCACCTTCGTCACGGGCTTCCCGGGCGAGACCGAGGCGGACCACGAGCAGCTGCTCGGGTTCATCGAGGAGGTCGGGTTCGACGCCGTGGGCTGCTTCCAGTACTCCAAGGAGGCGGGCACCGTCGCCGGGCGGATGGAGGACGACCCGAAACTTGCTATTGACGCTGAGACCAAGCAGCGCCGCCACGACGAGATTATGGCCCTGCAGCAGCGGATCGCGTTCGAGCAGGCCGAGTTCCTCGCCGAGCAGTTCGACCCGGACAAGCCCGAGGGCTCGGGCGTGCAGTTCGACGTGCTCATCGACAAGGCCACGGGCGGGACCATCGAGTCCACGCCGGGCGTGAGCGATGGCGGGCGCTTGTACCAGGGCCGGTCCTACTTCCAGGCCCCCCAGATCGACGCGACCACCTTCGTCCAGGCGAAGGAAACCCTCAGCCCGGGCGAGCTGGTCCGCTGCACCATCGTGGGCAGCGACGCCTACGACCTGATCGCCCGCCCCAGCAGCGAGCTGGAACGCCGCGTCACCCTGCCCCTGGCGTAAGCCACTCGTCTTTGCAGAATCCCCGACCCGCGGGCCGATTCATGGGTCATGCTCCGTCCCGGGCAATCGGTCATCCTGTGCGCGCTCGCCCTGCTGACGCTGGGCGTGGTGATGGTCAACTCCGCCTCCATGGCGGTGGACCCGATCGACGTCGACGCTGGCTCGCTCCACGCTGAGACCGCCCAGAGCGTCATGACCCGCTCGGGCGTGACCTTCGAGTCGATCCTGCTCTCCCGCTCGACCGTCTTCATGCTGATCGCGCTCGTCGCGATGGGCCTGGCGTCGTTCCTGCCCGTGCGCCGCGTCGCCGCCCGACTCGAGGGCGCCCCCAGCGTCGGGCGCCTGGGCGAGGTCGGCTGGCTCGCGCTGGGAGTGATCCTCATCCTGGGCGTGCTGGCGCTGGTCTACATCCCGGGCATGAGCCGCGTCGTCAACGGGTCCGCCCGCTGGATCAGCCTCCCCATCCCGGGGCTCGATTCGCTCCAGCCCTCGGAGATCGCCAAATGGACGATCCTGCCCGTGCTGGCCTGGTACGCCGCCCGGCGCGCGCGCCAGCCGGGCATGCACCGGTTCTGGAAGGGCCTGGCCCCCGCGATCATCGCGCTCGGTCTGGTCGCGGGCTTCGTCGTGCTCGAGGACCTGGGCACGGGCGCGCTCATCGCGATGGCGGGCGCGATCCTGCTGCTCGCCTCGGGCGCTCGCTTCTGGCACTTTGCCATGTTCGTCCCCCCGGCGCTCGCGGGCGTGGCGCTGGCCATCTGGCAGAGCCCGTACCGCCTGCAGCGCATCATCACGTTCATTGACCCGTACGCCGACCCGCAGGGCTCGGGCTACCACATGATCCAGTCCATGTCCACCGTCGCCGGTGGCGGCCTCTTCGGGCGCGGGCTCGGGCACGGCCTCCAGAAGTTCGGCTACCTCCCCGAGGACACCACCGACTTCCTCTTCGCCATCATCTGCGAGGAGCTCGGACTCGCGGGCGCCCTGCTCGTCGTCTCGCTCTACGCGATCATGATCTGGAACGCCCTGGCCATCGTCCGGCGCGCCGATCTGCCCTCGCTCAAGCTCGTCGCCCTGGGCGTCATCGCGACCGTTGGCCTGCAGGCCGTCATCAACATGGTCGTCGTCACCGGGCTGGGCCCCACCAAGGGCATCGCGCTCCCGCTGCTGAGCTCGGGCGGCACCGGCTGGATCCTCACCGGCGCCATGCTCGGCGTCCTCGTCGCCATCGACCGGACCGCCCCCGACGAGTCCGCTCAGCCCCTGCCCGCACGCGAGCCCGAGATCACGATCCACGCCCGCATGCCCCAGCCCGCCGTGGTCGAGCCGGCGCCCGACGAGGCCGGCGAGCGGCTGGAACTCGAGCCCGAGCGCGCAACCGAGCCGGCGCCGCAGGTCGTCGTCAAGCCCCGGGTCCGCCTTCCCCTGAGCAAGGCGTAACGGCGCATGTCGCTGGGCGTGGTCTTCATGGGCGGCGGCTCGGGCGGGCACCTCTACCCCGCGCTGGCCATCGCCGAGCGCGTGCGCGACGAGGCGCCCGACGCGCGGTTCATCCACCTCTGCTCCGAGCGCGCCATCGACGCGCAGATCCTCAGCGCCGAGGGCGCCGAGTTCGTGACCGTCCCCGCGCGTCCCCCGGGCAGGAGCCCGGGCGCGATGCTGCGGTTTGTGCGCTCGTGGGGCCCGAGCGTCCGCGCCGCGCGGGGCGTGATCCGCCAGCTCTCGCGCGAAGGGCGGACCGTCATGCCCGTCGCGATGGGTGGCTTCGTCGCGGCGCCCTGCGTCATGGGCGCCCGCGCCGAGAAGCTCGACGTGGTGATGACCAACCTCGACGCGGTGCCGGGTCTGGCCAACCGCTGGATCGCCAGGCGCGCCAAGACGATCGTCACCGCCGCGCCCGTCGCGGGGCGGGGCTGGGAGCGGATCCCGCCGCTGGTGCGGCGCGCCGCGATCCCGTGCGATCCGCCCGAGGCCTGCCGCCAGCGTTTCGGGCTCGACCCGGACGCGCCCACCCTGCTGGTGACGGGGGGCAGCCAGGGCGCCCGCTCGCTCAACGAGCTGCTCATGGCGCTCGCGCAGCACGAGAGCGCCCCACTCGCGGGCTGGCAGGTCATCCACCAGACGGG
>JAJFIL010000156.1 GCA_021774965.1 Alphaproteobacteria bacterium | reverse complement strand
GTTTGCGTGGAGTGCGTGACCGCCGACGAGTGCGGCGCATCGGAGCGTTGTGAGAACGACGCGTGCCTCGATGGTTGCTCCGATGACGGACAGTGTGGCGGGGGCGAGCGGTGCGACGTCGCCGCACGCACCTGCGTGTCTCTGGGCTGTGGAAGCGACGTGGATTGTGCCGGAGGCCAGGGGTGCCGGGTGGCCACAGGTGCCTGCGCCTCGATCTGCACGCTGGACGCGGACTGCGTAGGCAGAGAGGTTTGCGCCGCAGGATTGTGTCTCGATGCGGCTGCGAGCTGCTCGATGGGCGAGCCGGATGCTTGTCCGGGCCTTGCGGAGTGCATCGATCGAGTCTGTTCGTGTTTGCCTGCTCATGCCTGCGGTGTGGCGTGTGTGGATCGTCAGTCCGATCCCCGCCACTGCGGCGAGTGTGGCAAGGAGTGTCGCGCCTCGGATGTCTGCCGCAGTGGATGCTGCACGCCCGGTGAGAACCGCGTAGACGTATTGTTCGTGATAGATGGCAGCGCCTCGATGGCGGACGAGCAGGCGTTGCTGGCCGACCAGCTGAGCCGCCTGCTTCGAGAGCTTTCCAGCGGCGACCAGGGGCTCGACGGCACTCGGGACTTCGACCCGGTCACGGATGTGCATGCGGGCGTTGTGACGGTCGACATGGGCAGCGGCGGATTCTTGGTTGAAGGTTGCTCCGACCCGTCTGGTGGCGACGACGGCGTGCTTCGATCGGTCGGAGACTCGGGGACGCTCGGGTGCGTCGACAGCTATCCATCCTTCCTCGACTTCCTCTCCTTCGATGCCGACTCCGAGGCTTTCGCGGGCGAACTCTCCTGCGTGGCGCGCGTCGGCATCACCGGTTGTGGCTTCGAACAACAGTTCGAGGCGCCACTGAAGGCGCTCACTCCAGCTAGTTCGAGTCTGCGCTTCGCCGGAGGTACACCCGGGCATGGCACAGGGCTCAACGATCGTTTCCTTCGAGAGGATTCCGTGCTGGCCGTCATCCTTCTGACGGATGAGGACGACTGCTCGAGTGCTGACCCGGAACTATACAATCCGATAAGCACCAGGTACCCGGGCCCGGTCAACCTTCGCTGCTTTCAGCACGCCGGGGCTCTTCATCCGATTTCGAGATACGTAGCAGGCTTCCTCAGCCTTCGAAGCGACCCCCGTCGTTTCGTCTTCGGGGCGGTGGTCGGTGTTCCCCCAGACCTCCTTTCGGACACCTCGGAGTTCGACCACGACACTATCCTGGCCGACCCACGCATGCAGGAACGCGTCGACCCGGAGATGCCCGACCGCCTCGCTGCGGCCTGTAGCGCGCCCGGGCGCGGGGTGGCCTCACCGCCACGGCGGTTCGTGAACTTGGCACGCGACCTCGATGAGGCAGGCAGTGGCACCGCGATCGTGTCGATATGCGGCGACGACTACGGCTCCGTATTCGACCCCATCTTCCCGAGACTCGCCGATTCCACCGCAGTGCCGAGCTGCCCCTGAGTTCAGGCTCGCCGAGTAGGCTACGGCGCGTATCGCGCCAGCAGCTTCGACGCCAACGAACCCAGGGATTCGAAGGAGTCGGGAGGATGCCGCACGACCCGTTCCGCGTCGGTTCCGCCGGTTTCCATCAGGGTCCGTGCGATCTGGGAGTCGAGGGCAACGGCGGGGGTGGGCACGTAGTAGAAGAGGTCGATGTTGCCGGAGGAGAGGAGAGCGCTCGTCGCCTCCCACGTCGGGGCTCCGACGCTCGACTCGTACGGCGCCACCAACACCCCATCGAGATCGCGAACGTTGTGCATGGTGACGTCGGTGAAGACCACCACTGCGCGGCCAGCACCCGGCCGCCAGCACCCGCCGGCGGCACGCGGTTCCGCGCGACAGTCCATGGGTGTTGACATCGCGTGCGGTGCGCCCCCCGCCAAAGCATGGAGCGCCTCGATCGCCGCCTCAGCGCCATCGCCCCCGTTTTGAGAGGGCATGAGACGTATTGCGGTTGAAATGTCGGAAGCCGAGCCGATAGGCAGCAGGGAGCCTCCGTATGGGCGATCACTTGTTGCGCCGTACGGGGAGATCCCATAGTCGGCGAACCACGCGACCCCGACGAACAGCCCCGCGGCCAGCAGCGGCGCTACAACCTCGGCGTTGAGCGCTGCACGTGCACCGGTCACGGCGTCCTCGTGGGAGCCCGTGACGTCGAACAAGAGGATGATGTCCGCGCCCGATGGGCGACACATGCCACCGACGCAGAGTTCTCCTCCCGCGCAGTCGCCGTCCACCACGCACGCAGGCGGGGCGGCCTCACAAGTGCCACCGACGCAGAGTTCTCCTCCGGCGCAGTCGCCGTCTACCACGCACGCAGGCGGGGCGGCCTCACAAGTGCCACCGACGCAGATTTCGCCTCCGGCGCAGTCGCCATCCACCGCGCATACAGGTGGGGCGGCGGGCTCACACATGCCACCGACGCAGACTTCGCCTCCAGCGCAGTCGCCATCCACTGCGCATGCCGGCGGGGCGGCCGCACACATGCCGCCCACGCAGATTTCGCCTCCGGCGCAGTCGCCATCGACCACACATTCGGGCGGGGCGGTCTGGCACAGGCCACCAACGCAGATTTCGCCTCCCGCGCAGTCCGTCGCTGAGCTGCAGGTCATGGGTCGGATCGGCACGCAAACTTCGGCCGCGCAGCGCTCCCCACCGGAGCAGTCCGCATCCATGAGACACTCCGGGGACATGAGCGGCGTGCAGATGCCGGACCGGCAGGTCTCGCCGCCGCCGCAGTCCACATCCGCTACGCACTCGGGGCTGATGGGCGAGCAGCGTCCGCTGGTACACCACTCGCCGCCGCCACAGTCGACGTCGCGGGTGCAGTCCAACGATTGGCAGGTGCCAGAGGACAGCTCGCAGATACCGTCGGAGCAGTCGCCGTCGGCCATGCACTCCACGCAGATGCCAGCGGAGGTATCGCAAGTGGCCAGCAAACCTGTGCACGGATCTGCCGTGCCACAAGCCTCTCGACACTGGGTTTCGCGGCACAACTCGCCCCCCACGCAGTCCAGATCAGTCGAGCATGTCGCGAGACCCGAGCCGCTCCCCGAGCTACAGGCCACGAGCGTCAGAACGCACACCAACATGGAAGCTCTTGCCATCATGAGTCCTCGCATCCGCTGCCTCGGGGTCTTTTCGTGGGAAAGTTCATGCCTCTCCGGCAAGCCTGAGTATGCACGAACCTGGTCAGCCTGTGGCTGCCAG
>JAJFIL010000155.1 GCA_021774965.1 Alphaproteobacteria bacterium | reverse complement strand
CCCACAGGAACTTTGGTCACAGCAGTGAAAAGCTGGATTGCCACATTGCCATCTTGAAGTCGGGGCAGGTCCACATGGCCGCGGTTGCCACGCGCCAGAACATCGCGGTTCCACAACAATGTATCAGAGTGCAGATCTGCTACCACCAACGTGTCATGGAGGGCTTGGGCATCCTCGGAGATCGCGTAGGGTTCATGATCAACAACCACATTGGTGGCGTTTTCAAGATAGCCCGGGCCAAAGGTCAGGCCGACAGCGGCCACAACAGCGATAAGTGCAACAAGTGTGAGCAGAAGTTTGCGAAACATATTAATATCCCCCCGATATAAATGAATTAGTCGCCAAGAAGTCGTTGTTGAAGCCGGTTCATGCCGCCAATCCAGCGGTCATAGTCGGATGTCTTGCGGCGCATGTATTCCAGAACCTCCGGGTGCGGAAGAATAAGGAAGCTCTCCTTGGCCAGGCTTTCGACAACAACCTCGGCCAGAACTTCAGGTTCCATCATTCCGTCTACGGCAGCGGCTTGCGTGGAATCATTGCCCTGCGCCGTCATGGCTGTGCGCACCGCTTGAGGGCACAGCATGGAAACCTTGATGCCTTTGTGCCCGTAGGTGAGCGCTACCCATTCGCCAAATCCAATGGCCGCGTGTTTTGTTGTGCCATAGGCAGCGCCTGCGATTTGATTGAGTAGCCCCGCTGCAGATGCCGTGTTCATCAAATAGCCGCCGCCGCGTTCGATCATGCGCGGTACCATATGGCGTGCGGCATAGAGATGGGACATGACGTTGACGTTCCAGCTGAGTTGCCATTCCTCATTGGGCGAATTGAGATCGCGGCCCGCACCAATGCCGGCGTTGGAACAGAAAAGATCGATGGGCCCCATGTTGTTTTCCACATATTCGATCAGATCAATAATGTCTTGTTCTTGCGATACGTCCGCCTTCATCGCCTGGCAGCCGAACATCTCGGCAGTTTCCTGTGCGCCTTCAAGGTTGATGTCGGCGGCCATGATGGCCTTGGCCCCTTCGGCGGTGAAACGCTTCACCAGCTCGCGGCCAATGCCGCTGGCCGCCCCGGTGATGACGATGATCTTGTTCTTGAGCTCCATGGGAGGTCTCCCGCTGAAATGACAGTCGGGCACGATCATACGGAGGTTTCAGGCAGTTGAAAGCCCTTCTTGCGCCTCATCGTCAGGAGCAATCTCGTCCAGGTCCCGATTGGCCGTCTCGGGTAGCTTGAAGATGACAATCAGAAACGCGAGAGGAAGGATCAGCACCAATGTACTTGCCCCAACGGCATGGGAGCCAGCAGCTCTGAACACAAGCCCCTCAGCAAGGGCTCCCGCCGCGAAACCGATGGTGGTTGCGAAATTGGTGAGGGTGTTTGCCGTTGCGCGCTGTTTGGTTGGAAATAATTCTGCCTCCAGCGCCGTGAGCACCACGCCTGCCGCGAATTGGGAGAAGGCATAGAGCACCCAGAAGGCAATCATCATGCGGCCCTCGCTTGAGAAAAAACCCACCACCCCAATGACTGTCAGGATTACGAAGATGGTCAAAACCGGCTTGCGCCCAAGCTTGTCAGCAAGAAGGCCACCGAGAATATTGCCAATGATGGCTACCGCGCCGCCTGAGATAAACAAGACGGTGATATCGCTGGGGCGGAAGCCGTGCGTCTCGATCAGATATTTGGATTGAAGAGCAAAAGTTGCAGCAAGGCCAAAAGCAAACACTCCTCGTGCTGCAGACACCCAGATAAGCCGGGACCGATAGATGCCTGTCAGCAATTCATGGAGCGGTGCAATGAACCGCCTTCTGATGCCGCTATTGAGTTGCTGGGCGTGAGTTTTGGCGAACCGCTCTGATTCCGGCAATGCTCTGCGCACATAAGCGAGCAAAAATACTCCCCCAAGGCTGAGGAGATAGAGCGACCGCCAGCCGCCAGGCAATACCTCAATAAAGGCAAAGGAGAGAGCCGCAATGCCGCTTCCAATGGCAGCAAAGGCCGCACCGAAGGCCAGGGCCCAGCCGCGGTTTTTGGGTGCGAGTGTTTCCACCGCAATGACCACAACTAATCCAGCTTCAGTATCGATGAACGCTCTGGCAAGAAATTGTGCGCCAAGGAACTGGGTATAGGTTTCTGCAAACGCTGTTGCTGCTGTTGCCAGAGAAAATCCAAGGATGGTGAAAGTCAGCAAGCGAACCCGGCCAAAGTGGTCCGCTAAAAGACCGATGAGAATGCCAACAACGACCCCAAGCTTTGACAGCCCGAAGATTGAAGCAACCATTTCCTCGCTGATCCCGATGTCCGCCTGAACATAAGGGATGACGAGGGATAATAGCTCCGTGTCATAACGCCCGAGGGTTACGCTGACCCCAAGCAGCAAAAGCATGGGCAGTTGTCCCGGTGCAAGGGGCGTGGGCGGCAAGATGCACATCCGGGCCAAGAGGCCTTTGCGTCGTGGTTCAGAGGATCTTTGGTGAGAGCGTCTTCGGTTGGCCACGACCTAGTCCCCCGGCCGTTCAACAACGGCAAAGACCACACGCCCTCGTCCGGGGTCTTCTTCATGAACTGTGATAGTCTCAAACCCTGCGGCCTCAAGCAGACGCAGCACCTCGGATTTCAGGCGAATTTGATAGACGTTGTCGGGGAAGTTTTCAGCGAACCCTTCGTCCTCACCGGGGCGGAAGCCCAAAACAAAGCGCCCTCCCGGTGCGGTAACCCGGAATATCTCGGCAAGGTGGTCGGGCAGATCATCGAGGAAATAGATTGTATGAATCGACAGAAGTTTGGTGAAGGTTTTTGCGGGGTAGGGGATATCATCGCTGCTCGCCCTGTGAATCTGGATCAGTTTTGATTTGATGTTTTGCTGATTGGTCTTCTCGGCCAGGCGCACCATTACTTTGGAGATATCGATCCCGGCGATGGAGCCGTTTTTCATGCGCACGGCGGCCTCGGCCAATGTTGCACCATGGCCGGATCCGATCTCCAGCAGGCGATCCCATTCCTCCAGCTCAAGCAGATCCAGCGCGATCAGGTTTTCGGGGGCAGTTTCCTTGGCCATGATCCGGGCGATGAGACCGCCCAGCAGGCCCTTGGGGTTGCCGGATTGTCGGGCGATGAAGTCAGGACGTTTCATGGAGCACATTCCTTGTGTTGGCACCAAAGTGATGGAGCCAACTTGGGGAATGAGCTTGTGGGTTTCTCTGCGATTTCGAAATCGAGGCTATTTTGCGAAAATCGCTAAGCGTTTTCGCCGGAATCGCTAGGAGTTTCAGCAGATTGGGCACGCCTGAATTCAGATGGGGTTAGCCCATGTTTGGCCTTGAATGCCCGATTGAACGGCGCAATGGAGTTGAACCCGGCGCTGAGAGCAAGGGTCAGGATGGGCAGGCGAGCCTTCTCAGGATCACGAAGGGCGTCCTCGACGTGTCTCAGTCGATAGTGGTTCAGAAAGCTGTTGAAATTGCGATAGCCCAACCCTTGATTAATGGCCTGGCGCAACTTGTATTCCGGAACATGCAGGCGTTCGGCCAAGTTAGCGACAGTGAGCGTTTCATCGCCAAAGGCGCCGTCTTCCATTTCCGAGACGACCTGTTTCATGAGTTCTTCGTGCTCAGAAGGTGTGGGTAACGTGTTCTTGGCGGGTGGGTCCGTTGGTGTGGGTTTGAGGGATCGCACCGGCAGCAGGTTTTCGCCCAGCTCCGTTGCCATGAAGACAACGCTCCCAATGAGCGCCAGGATGGCCGCGGCACTCAAGGTGGCAAGGGCAGGAGGTGGTGCATCGCCAGCAAGGATGAGTTCGGCAATTACCACCAGCACCATGTAAACCCCGGTTACGAGCATCGCATAGATACGTAGTTGACGGCGGCTCTCCATCAGATCTCCGGCTATGCCCTGGAATGACTCATACAGAATATGCAGCACCTGAATGATGCCCGCGATTTGAAGGATGATCGTGGTGCCTTCATTCAGCCAGGCGATCTCCAGATTTCTGGCCAACAACCTGAAGGCCACGATTGTTGAAAATACAAGAATGCTTGCCCATTCCGACCGTGCCAATCTGAATTCGTCATCGAATAGAGCGCGGGCGAACAGCCAGAACAGCAATGGATTGAAGAGACAGAACAGCAGGATGGGGCCACGAAGGATTAGGCCGATGTCCCAGAACCATGCGGAAGAACAGATCAGATAGCTCGCCACCCCGAGCCCGAACAGCCCGCCAAACAGGCTATTGCGATCTACCATGCCTCGCCGCAGCATCAACAGGCACAGCAACAAGGCAATGCCAATGCCCGCCCCCCGGATTATTGCGTCAAGAATGATCACGCGGCATAAGCCCCCAACTTGCGATTCAGCGAAGGGTCCTTCTACCCGGATTCAGGGTTTGTTGCGAGCTAGTTGAAATAGGGCCCGAGGGATTGGATTTCAAAGAAGATCGGTGGTGCAGGTAATTCTGTGTTGCATGGAAACTCCGCTGCGTGCGGTTGGCCGTCAGGGCCGGTGCCAACCAGAGTGAAAATACCACCTGAGGAACACCGTTCAACACCGTCTTGATAGGCAGCTTCTGCGTCACCTGGAATCTCAAAGCCATTTACGTTTGTGACGAAAAACCTTCGGATGATGCCATAAGGACAATCGGCAATAACGTGAGGTTCTACACTGGTGTTCCTCATTGCAATGCCGGCTATGCCGTCAGGGCAGATGCCGAGTGTTGAAGAATGAACGAGACTTCCCCACAGACGTATCTGCGATTGTAAGTCCGGACCACCCGTTGCGACTTCCGCACCAAGAACATTCAACATTGAGATGCTATGAGTGGCTCGATCCTCGATAGGTGTCTCGGACAACCAAAGATCCTGCAGGCTTTGGGATACATCGACATCAAAGACCGCTAGCTCGCGGAAGAAGTCCTCTTGGGAATATGCCAAATCTTCGTTCTGTGACAGCATTGTGTGCCACAGATCGAATATAGTCTGCTCACCATTTGTCGCGCGGCGAATGGCCAAATCTGCGGTCAGGTGTATCAGCAATCCGCAATCGTAGTCTCGCCTTGGATAGTAGCTGGTGTCTTCGCCCGTAATGGGAAATTCCTGAACTGAGTTGAGGCATTGATTTATATGCCCAGCAAGCGCTGGATTAAGATCCTGGTGAACCGAATTTTCTGTGTTCAAAATCAAACGCGTGAAGTACTCAGCGGAACCTTCCCACATCCAGCGGTTACCGTTGACTTCATTGGAGTTCCAGTTGTGAGCTCCTTCATGGGTGATGAGGTATTCGAAGTAAATCCTGAATGCATCAGAGTCCGAATCAATGAATTCTCGACTTCCCAAAACAAGTATGGCGCCATTGGAGGTATGGTGCCCCTCGTACAAACCTCCAGATCCTTCCGGCAACGCGGAGAAGAAGAGATGGAGGTCCCGAGGAGGATTGATGTTCAGGAGTTCCCTTAGTTGATCAATGCTCAATCTGGCAAACTCGGAAACCCAGTTCCTTGCCTCTTCAGAAAGGTCTTGGTTAGCGGCATATAGAAATCCATTGGACTGGATAAGGGCATTACTCGGTCCGGCAAAAATAAGGCCCGCGCTGTTGCCATTTGGAATGATCAAGGCCCATTGGTCCTCTGCCTCTTGGCAAAGAGAAAACCGAGTTTCCCGATCCAGATAGAGACCGGGCGCATAGACCAGGAACCCAGGGTTTATGTTTGTTAGCTGAGGGTAGGTGGCATCCTGTCTCGTCGGATCAGGTGAAACAAGGTACTGCGTTGAGCCTTGAGATGGCACCTCCGTCATTGCCCGATGAGGATTGACGACTTCATCCGCGCCTATATCACCAAGCACCACCCCCTCCATACCAAGATAGGTGACCGTTATTGCATCGTCTGCATCTGCGGGGCAAATTTCAATCTGGGCGCAGTCTGCACATTCCTCTGCCGCAGCCTGGAGGGTTACTGTGAGAAAGGCCGCGCCGAGTATCAGGGGGGCGGTCCATAGGAGAGTGGAGAGGCTCAAAGGTTTCTTGGTCGGCATATTGGCTGTCCCTCAAAACTATCAAATATGTGAGTTGCTACCATACAGGGAAATGTGAGGGTGTTGCCAGTAAAAACCAAACAGGTTTTTGATCGTCAGAGGGCAGGGGGATCGCTAAGCTTTGAGTCTGGTCCTGCTCCCTCCAACATCCGGTGCCTCATGCCTGACTACCCATTTAATTCAACGGCTCGCGAGCTTCCGGCGACGGTGCCCTTTGTGGGCCCGGAGACGCAAGAGCGTGCACGAGGTGAGGTCTTTGCGGCGCGGCTGGGGGCGAATGAGAATATGTTTGGGCCTTCGCCGCGGGCAATTGAGGCGATGGAGCAGGCAGCCTCCGAGGTCTGGATGTATGGGGACCCGGCCAACCATGATCTGCGCGAAGCCTTGGCACGCCATCACAATGTTGCGCCGGAAAACATCATGGTGGGGGAGGGGATTGATGGGATGTTCGGCACCATGGCGCTTTTGTTCATGGAGCCGGGGGCGTGCGTTGCGACCTCCGCTGGGGGCTATCCAACCTTTAATTATCAAATGGCGGCTCGCGGGGGCACAATAGAGACCACGCCCTTTGTAGATGACAAAGAAGACTTGGGCGGTCTTTTGGATTTGGCGGCGCGCACCAAGGCGCGATTGATCTATTTGGCAAACCCCGACAATCCCATGGGCACCTGGTGGGATGGGACAGCGGTCGCTGAGATGATCGACAATGTGCCGGAGGGCTCTCTTTTGTGCCTGGATGAGGCCTATATCGATTTCGCGCCACCCGACATGGCACCTGCTCTTGATGTGAGCAGCAGCAAAATCATCCGCTTCCGGACGTTCTCAAAAGCCTACGGCATGGCGGGCGCGCGCATTGGTTATGTGATAGGGGAGGCAAGCCTGATCCAGGCGTTCGACAAGGTGCGCAATCATTTCGGCGTGAACCGTATCGCGCAGGCCGGTGCCTTGGCGGCTCTTAAAGACCAAGAGTTCTTGGGAGGCGTTGTTAAGAAGGTCGCTGCTGCAAGAACACGCATTGCAGAGATCGGCACTGCCCATGGTTTTAGCTCGCTGCCATCTGCAACAAACTTCGTAACGATGGACTGTGGGCGCGATGCGGCCTTTAGCACCGCTATTGTTCAAGGCCTCGCCAACAAAGGCGTCTTTATCCGCAAACCGTTCATGGCCCCGCAGGATCGCTGCATTCGCATCAGTGCGGGAATGCCCAAGGACCTGGATCTGTTCGAGGGGGCTCTCACCGAAACGTTGGCGGAACTGAATTAGTCAGCTGCGCTGGCCGCAGATCTTCCTGCCAGAATGGTCAGCACCAGAGCAAGAACGCCAGGGGCTGCCTGAACGAACAGAATGCTCTCGCTGGCTGTTGCCGCGCCATAGAGACCGGCAACAATCACAAAAAGCAGAAAGAGGAAGACCACGTCTCGTTTTCCAACAAACAAGCCCCAGAGCAATCCCACCGCAAGAAACCCATTGTAGAGCCCCTGATTGGCGGCAAGGATGGCAGTCTCTGCTGCCTGCTCCGCTGTCATATCAAAGATTTCAAGCCCTTGTGGCTGTTGCCAAAGGAACATTTCCAATGCCAGGAACCCGAAATGCAGGCCGGACACAACAAGAACGCTAAGCGCAGCTAATAGTCTCATGAGCGCGAGTGTAGGCGGTGCTTCCCACGAGAGCAAGTGCCGCCATTTATGTTCCCATGTGGATGATCATGGCGAGGGCTAAAAGGCTCAACCAGAATATCATATGTGTGCGGATCATTGGTCTTGCTCCTCTGCTGGGCGCTGCTCTGGTTCCCATGACACGTGATGGGCTGTCGGGCTCGGCAGTACATCCAAATCAGGGCGCGGCAGGTCATAGCGTTCTTCCAACGCAGCAATGAGTAGACACGCAGCCTCAGGCTCGTTATCCACCAGCACAAGGCGGGTTACATTTTGAAAACTCACCAGCGCTGTGGTGAAATCTTCTCGGCTCATCTCGCCGCTTTGCATACGTTCGCCAAGCAAAAGCATGTAAGCGGTGGATACGCCAAGTGCTGTAGGCGCAGCGGATTCCACCGCGATACAATGTTCAGCCGGGAAGGGCTCCATTGCGGCGGCGGGTTGAGTACTCATCGCAGCAAAGCCGATCAGGCTCAGGGCGCTGAGAGGGGGCAGTTTGGTCTTCATTGCAAGGTCTCCTCAACTAGGAACGCGGTCGTTACCAGTCTGATATGAGGAGCGGGGGATTTGCTTCAATGAGAGTTGAAAATATTAACTCTGTTTCCGCGCCATTGTGGTGATCCATCACAAGAGCCGTGTTCTGCCCCTTAGCCTCCGCCAAACCGTTCCTATGAAGCCAAGGTGCGCTATTGCGTTAAGGATGAAACCGCAGCCTGGTAGTGGCTTTCAAGCTCTTTTGAAAACTCAGAGATTATGCGGGTGCGCACTTCGGGGCTGGCCAGAAATGGGTTCATAAAGACGCAACGGAGAAGAACCAGGTGGTCGGCATCAACAACCCCGCCAAACGCATCCATGTGTTTGGTGATCTGAGGGGCCATGAATTGTGCCCCAAGGACGGTGCGTGAGACAGCAAAGTTCGGGCTCTCCACAAGGCGATCAAAGATCTCATCAGTCATCGCATTACTATGGGAGAGCGTGTCCCCCGGCTTGGCAATGGAAAAACAAAGTATGTTTGTATCCACCGGGTGCAAAACCTGAACCCAGGGGCAAGAACTTTCAAGCGCCTCGCGAAACGCATGGCAGGCCTCGAAGGTCGAGCTAATTACTTCCGCAAACTTGGGCGAGGCAAAGCCCATGGTTTTCCCCGTCAGCCACGTAGCAGATGCTCCGGCTGCAGAGCGGGACCCTTCGATGGTGGTGGACCACTTGCCATCGCCCAAATCGGGGCGGTCAAGGTAAGCTGCCTTGAATGAAGACACTGCATAGGCCTCTTCATCGCGCGCGAGAAATGCACCGCAAGCATAGGGAATATATCCAAGCTTGTGCGGGTCCAGGGTCACGGAGTTGGCGTGCCGGATCGCGGCAAGGGCTTTTCGATTTTCCGACGACAAATGCGGTGTCTCTGGTGTATGAAGAAGCGAGCACATGAACCCGCCATAGGCGGCATCCACATGGTGCCAGATATTGCGTCCTCTCGTTCGTTTTAGACCTTCCAGCAAGTCCACAACGTCATGAACTGGATCAATTTCCCCCGCTTCTGTTGTTCCAGCAACCGAGACGACCATGAGAACGGGGCGCTGCTCATTTTCCGCACGATCTATTTGCTGCTTCAGTGAGGCAATAGAAAGCTTGCCCTTGGCTTCTGTGTCCACGGTCCAAAAGGCTTCCTCGCCCAGGCCAAAAATGTTTGTGCCTTTCTGCCAGGAGAAGTGCTTGTTGCCCGGAACAAGAATGACAGGCCCGCGGTAGGGACGACCGATGTGTTTGGAGATAAGCTCCGCCGTTTCATAAGGGTTGCTCACAACGGCGCTAAGATCCCGCAGCTTTTCGTCGGGCACACTGTATTCTGACACAAGCTCTCGATATCTCTGCCATCCCATCTGGGTGGCGTCAGCCAGACGAAGAGGGACGCCTTCATGTTCTGCCAGATAGAGAGCAAGGGAGAGCCAATGATCCAGGCGGTAGCGCGCCCGCCAGATGGCTTCGAAGTTAGCCATGGTGCCGCCGCCAGTAAAATGCCCGGCAACCTCACTTGGCTCAAAGCCAATCATCTCTGCCAGCATCTCTAGTGCTTCGCGCTCAATGACCGTGCCCACCCGGGCAACTTCCTTGGAGGTGTTATTGGGATTGTGCAGAAGGGCTGCAAAATGCCCAAAGATCGCAGGCAGAGAAATCTCCGACACCATATGCCCGATATAGCGCGGGGTGAACTTGGGCGTCTCGTCTTCCAACAGGTCGTTCAGCTCGGCGAGGGCCTGCGACATGGCTTCCCGGTCCGCAAGAAAGGCGGGTTCTCTGCGTTCGGGCTTGGAAATGACTTCAGGATCATTGGGAAACAATGACTTACGCCACCCAAACCAGTGATCGAGGATCGACTGAATTTCCGACCGGACCCAGGCTTCGTTTTCTGATTTGGGGCCTAAGAAGAACGCTTTCATGAAATTACCTTGAGTAAATATGGAATTTTGAACGTACGCCTATGCGGTTTTCTGGGTGGGAGATTTGATATGTAGCAATTCAGGTATGTTATCTGGAAATATGTAGTGCGGCGATAGGGGCTATTTGCACGACCAGGCAAATCTGTCATTCGATCTGCCATTGAGGGGCGTTTCAAAGGAGTTAGGGCATGTTTTCGAAGGCTTTTGGCAAGGGTGTGGGGTTTGCGGCAGTCGTGAGCGTGGTTGGATTTGGCGGCCTAGCTTTTAGTGCTCTGGCACTTGCCGAGGAGACGGCTCTGGAAACTGCTGTGGAAGCTGCTGACCCAACTGCAGGGCAGTCGATATTCCGCCGCTGTGCTGCCTGTCATACGGTAGAGAATGGTGGTCCGACGCGCGTTGGGCCTAACCTTTGGGGCATTGTGGACCGTGACATCGGTGCTGTTGAAGGGTTCCGTTATTCCCGCTCGATGGCAGCTTCGGAGGAAACCTGGAGCCTTGAAAATCTGGATGGTTTTATCCAGAACCCGCGCGCTTTCGTGCCGGGTACGACCATGGGCTTTGCCGGCCTGCGCAATGAAGAGCAAAGAGCCAGCCTACTGGCTTATCTCCAATCATTGAGTAATGAGGGCTCTGAGGCCGAGGAATAGTATCGCCGTTTAGATCGAGCGATGATCAATCAACGGCGTCGGCTGGGCCAGGTGGATCAGATCATCCATCTTGGTGAGGTTGATGGTGCTGCCATGAACCTCGACGCCATAGGCCCTAAGCGTGGCAAAGGCGCGGGACAGGTTCTCTGGCGTCATGCCCAGTACCGCGGCAAGGGTCCGCTTGTCTTCTGTCAATTCAACCTGTCCGTCTGAGCCGGTTTGGTCATGAGCGCGGATCAGGTAGTTCGCCAGGCGCTCCACGCCGGTGCGCAGCTTTTGTTCCTTGAGTGTTTTCACGACAGAGCGGAAGCCGCTGGCCAATTCCATGACCATCGCACGGGCAAATGCTGGGTCTTCTTCCATGGCATGACGCACGTTCTCTGCGGGGATCATTAGGACCCGAGCCCGGTCGATGGTGCGGGCTGACATCAGATAAACAGCGTCTTTCAGGACCGCCGCCAAAATGAAGGTGGAGGGTGGGCGAAGAACAGCCATGGTCGTTTCACGACCGTTGGAGGTCCCAAAAAGTTCGACGGTTCCTTCAATGACAATATGGAGGAAATCCGCCGGATCGCCTTCTGTGATGAGCTGAACCTGCGGTGGAAAGCGTTGCAGATAGGCCATCTGCAGCACTTCTTCAAAGCAGGCGTCGCTCATTTCAGTGAACGGCGGTATTTCCCGAACTGTGGGAACGTCGATTCCACGCACGATGTTTGTCTCCCTGGCCAATTGATAATCATCAAGTTGTTACGTTGTACGAATCAAGCCAATTTCTGGCAATCTCTATAACCCAAATTGATCCCTGCGTCCGAGACTTACCTAGAACTTCTTACGGGTAGTTATTTCGCCCTTTTGCTTCCATGAATTTGACAGAGATCAACGAGAGACACTGGAACGAAAGGAATATGTCGCCCACAACTCATCTTGGGCCGATTCTTGAGGCCGCAATCTGGGATTTTCGCTATGAACCATCTCGACGGGGTACCTCCAGGCAAGTCGCACTGGATGTTGGGCATGAGCACACTGGCTTTCACCGTGTGTTTTGCCGTTTGGACAATCTTTTCCATCATTGGTGTGCAAATCAAAGCCGACCTTGGGCTGAGTGACACCCAGTTTGGTCTTTTGGTGGCAACGCCAGTTCTGACCGGATCCATCAGCCGGATCTTCTTAGGGGTCTGGACGGAACAATATGGCGGGCGCCTGATCTTTCCGCTTCAGATGATTCTGACGGCCGCCGCGACTTTCGCACTTACGATGGCGACAACATATGGATGGTTTCTGGTTGCCGCGCTGGGCGTGGGTCTTGCCGGGGGCTCGTTCATTGTTGGTGTGACCTACGTCTCCCACTGGTATCCAAAGGATAAGCAGGGGACGGCGCTTGGCATCTTTGGCGCAGGCAACGTGGGTGCAGCTGTCACCAACTTTGGCGCCCCACACTTGCTAGCAGCCACAAACATGAACACGACCATCATCATATATGGGATTGTCATTCTGATCATGGGGATCGCGTTCTATCTGCTTACCGAAACGGACCCCATGTTGAAGGCCCGCCAGGCCAGTGGTGAAAAGCCAAAAGCAGCTTGGATGCAGCTTGAGCCGCTCAAGGATATTCAGGTCTGGCGCTTTGCGACCTACTACTTCTTTGTGTTCGGCGCCTTTGTGGCTTTGGCTGGTTGGTTGCCTCGTTACTACGTGGGCGCTTACGGGCTTGAGCTAACGACAGCTGGTATGCTGGCTGCTTGTTATGCGTTGCCTGGCTCAGTGTTCCGTGCTCTTGGCGGGTACTGGTCAGATAAATGGGGCGCACGCTTCGTGATGTACTTGACTTTCATCGTCTCGCTGGTCGTTCTGTTTATCATGAGCTATCCGTCAACCAGCTACGTGGTGGATGGCATCACGGGTCCCATTGAGTTCCAAATTGCCCTCAGCTTGCCGATCTTCGTGACGATGACCATCATTCTTGGCTTCGTGATGTCGCTGGGCAAGGCTGCGGTCTACAAACACATTCCAGTCTACTACCCGAACCACGTGGGCGCCGTTGGCGGCCTTGTGGGGATGATCGGTGGCTTGGGAGGCTTCTTCCTGCCCATCGCTTTTGGCATGGCCAACGACATGTTCCATGTCTGGACCAGCTGTTTCATGCTGTTGTTCGTGGTCGTGCTTGTCAGCACCATCTGGATGCACGTCGCTATCCGTAAAATGGAACGTCGCCGCTATCCAGAACTTGGCGAGGAGAAATACCTCTCTGATGTTCCGGACAAACCTGTGCCCGCATCTTCGGGATCCAAATAACTCAAGAAAGACCGCCGCCCTGTGGGATGCAGGGCGGCGGTTCATTCCAAAAAAACCAAGGAGCCAATCATGGCCGAAGACCTAAAAACTTGGGACCCGGAAGACGAGGCCCAGTGGGAATCCACTGGCAAGCACATCGCCAATCGGAACCTGTGGATTTCCATTCCAGCGCTGCTTTGCGGCTTTGCCGTATGGCTCTACTGGGGGATCATCACCGTGCAGATGATCAACCTGGGATTTCCCTTCCAGCGGGGCGACCTTTTTACGCTGATGGCCATCGCGGGCTTGACGGGTGCGACCCTTCGTATTCCGTCAACGTTCTTTATTCGGATCGCTGGTGGGCGAAATACAATTTTCTTCACCACCGCGTTGTTGATCATCCCGGCTTTCGGGACGGGCATGTTGCTTCAGAATCCGGATACGCCTCTCTGGCAGTTCCAGTTGATGGCGCTTCTGTCAGGTTTTGGGGGCGGTAACTTTGCCTCTTCCATGTCCAACATCTCCTTCTTCTTTCCCAAAAAAGTGCAGGGCATGTCACTGGGTTTGAATGCAGGTCTCGGCAACTTTGGTGTGACCACCATGCAGATTGTGGTGCCTCTTGTCATGACCATGGGTGTGTTTGGCGTCGGGATGGAGCTGACGCAAAATTCAGGAAACATCTTCGTTCGAATTCCGGCTGGGACGGAAACATTTATTCACAACGCAGGGTATGTCTGGGTTCTGTTCCTGGTGCCGATTGTGATTGCCGCATGGGTTGGTATGAACAACATTACGGCGGATCACGTTTCCCCTAATATCGGTTCGCCCTTGGGCGCATTTGCGAAGATTTCCGGCATGCTGCTGATCGGTCTGATCACGGCATCTGCTGGTCTCTGGTTGATGCTGCCAGCCGCAGCCGGTGGTTCCGGGTTCATGGTTTCCAAGTGGATCGTTGTGCCGCTGGTCATTGCGGCAACGGTGTTTGCCCTGAAACTGATACCAGGAGAGATCAGTACAAACCTTAATCGCCAGTACAAGATCTTCAACAACAAACACACCTGGGCGATGACGGTCATCTATACCATGACCTTCGGCAGCTTCATTGGTTACGCCGCGGCATTCGGCTTGGCCATCAAGGTGATCTTTGGCTTCCAGCATATTGAAACCGGCGGTGTCTGGGATCACAGCATTGCCAACCCGGATGGTCCCAGCGCTCTTATGTGGGCTTGGACCGGTCCGTTTATTGGTGCTTTGATCCGTCCCTTCGGCGGCAAACTCGCTGATAAGATCGGTGGTGCGCTGGTGACCCAGATCATCTCTGTGATCATGGTGGCTTGTGCCTTGGGTGTCGCTTACTTCATGAAGCAAGCCTACGGCTCAGCAACACCGCAAGAGTTCTTCGTGCCCTTCATGGTGTTGTTCTTGATCCTGTTTGCCGCAACCGGCATTGGCAACGGTTCAACTTTCCGGACCATCGCTATGGTATTCGATAAAGAACAGGCAGGCCCTGTGTTGGGTTGGACCTCTGCTGTTGCCGCCTATGGGGCGTTTATCATCCCGAAGGTGTTCGGTGAGCAGATCAACGCCGCAACGCCTGAGTATGCGCTATATGGCTTTGCAGCATTCTATACGCTCTGCATCGTCATCAACTACTGGTTCTATCTGCGCCCCGGCGCCGATATCAGAAATCCATAAAAACTCTTAGTTAGGAAGGCTACACAATGAGCCATCTTCTTGATCGCCTCAATTTCTTTGCACCCAAGGAAAAGTTCTCTGAGGGTCATGGCGTCACCACCTTTGAAGATCGTGGGTGGGAGGACGCTTACCGCAAGCGCTGGCAGCACGACAAAGTCGTACGCTCAACGCATGGGGCGAACTGTACCGGCTCATGTAGCTGGAAGATCTACGTCAAGGGCGGGATTGTAACCTGGGAAACTCAGCAAACTGATTATCCCAGGACCCGTCCTGACCTTCCTAACCACGAGCCACGTGGGTGCTCTCGAGGGGCCAGCTACAGCTGGTATCTCTATTCGGGAAATCGGCTCAAATATCCGCTGGTGCGGTCGCGTCTGATGAAGCTTTGGCGCGCCGCACGAGCAACCATGACGCCGGTGGCGGCATGGAAGTCCATTGTGGAAAATCCTGAAGCTCGCAAATCCTACACCTCCAAGCGAGGGTTGGGTGGCTTTGTGCGCTCTAACTGGGCGGAAGTGAACGAAGTTATCGCTTCGGCCAATGCCTATACGGCAAAGACCTATGGTCCTGACCGGGTTATCGGCTTCTCACCCATTCCGGCCATGTCTATGGCCTCGTATGCTGCTGGCTCTCGATATCTCTCATTGATGGGCGGCGTATGTATGTCGTTCTACGATTGGTATTGCGATCTACCTCCGGCATCACCGCAAACCTGGGGCGAGCAGACCGACGTTCCTGAATCTGCCGACTGGTATAATGCGGGTTTCATTATGGTTTGGGGTTCAAACGTTCCCCAAACCCGTACGCCTGATGCGCACTTCTTCACGGAAGGTCGTTACAGAGGTACCAAAACAGCTGTTATCTGCCCGGATTACTCAGAAGCTTCGAAATTTGGCGATATCTGGCTTCACCCAAAACAGGGCACAGACGCTGCCCTTGCCATGGCCTTTGGTCATGTGATCCTTCGCGAATTCCATCTGGATCGCAAGGTTCCATACTTTGAAGAATATGCGCGCAAATATTCCGACATGCCTATGTTGGTGCGCCTTGTGGAACAGGATGGTTGTCTTGTTCCAGAACGCTTGATCCGTGCATCCGACTTCAAGGATGATTGCGCCCAGGCTAATAATCCCGAATGGAAGACCATCGCCTTTGATGAAACGTCAAAAGGCTACGTAGTGCCGCAAGGCTCCGTCGGTTTCCGTTGGGGCGAAGATGGTCAATGGAACCTGCAGGAAAAAGGCGCTGATGGGAAAGATACCCATCTTAAACTCTCCTTCATTGAGGAAGCAGATCGCGACGATGTCGTTGGCGTTGGTTTCCCTTACTTCGGCAATCAGGAACACGACTTCTTCGCCGGCACGGATCACGAAAGCGTCCAGGTTCGCAATGTGCCTGTGCGCAAGATCAAGCTGGAAGAAGGCGAAACGCTGGTCGCGACAGTCTTTGATTTGTTCTGCGCCAACTATGGTCTTGATCGTGGGCTGGGTGGCGAGAACGTTGCCACCAGTTTTGACGATGATACTCCGTATACACCTGCATGGGCCGAACGTATCACTGGTACGCCGAAGGATCAGATCATAACGGTCGCCCGTGAGTTTGCCTCCAATGCCGAAAAGACCAATGGCAAGTCCATGGTCATTTTGGGCGCAGGGTTGAACCACTGGTACCATATGGACATGAACTACCGGGGGATCATCAATCTCCTGGTCATGTGCGGCTGTATTGGTCAATCCGGTGGGGGTTGGTGTCACTATGTGGGACAGGAAAAACTGCGTCCGCAAACCGGCTGGCAGCCCTTGGCCTTTGGTCTGGATTGGGCCCGTCCACCACGGCACATGAACTCCACGTCCTTCTGGTATGCGCACACCGATCAGTGGCGCTATGAGACCCTTGAAATGGATGACATCCTTTCTCCAACAGCGCCCAAGGGCGATTGGAGTGGGTCGCTGATCGACTACAATGTTCGCTCAGAACGCATGGGCTGGTTGCCATCGGCACCGCAGCTTGAGCAAAACCCACTTACTATTGCAGCGGATGCTGAGAAAGCTGGCATGGAAGTGCCTGCCTATGTGGCGCAAGGTTTGAAGTCCGGCGACTTGAAAATGTCTTGCGATGATCCGGATGCAGAGGTGAACTGGCCTCGCAATCTGTTTGTCTGGCGCTCAAATCTGCTGGGCTCCTCCAGTAAGGGTCATGAGTATTTTCTCAAGCACCTTCTGGGTACCGATCATGGGGTGATGGGTAAGGATCTGGGCGAGATGGGCGGTCAAAAACCGCAAGATGTCGTCTGGCATGAAGATGCGCCGAAGGGCAAGTTGGACTTGCTGGTGGCCATCGATTTCCGCATGTCCACCACCTGTGTCTATTCAGACATCGTTCTGCCAACGGCCACATGGTACGAGAAGAACGATCTCAATACCTCGGACATGCACCCCTTCATTCACCCGCTTACGGAAGCAGTGAACCCTGCTTGGGAAGCCAAGAGTGACTGGAAAATCTTCAAGGGTCTGGCGGAGAAATTCTCCGAAGTGTCTCCTGAAGTTCTGGGTGTTGAGAAAGATACGGTTCTTCTGCCGATCCTCCATGATACGCCAACCGAGATTGCTCAGGCTACTGACGTTAAGGACTGGAAGAAGGGCGAAGTCGATCCTATTCCTGGTAAGACCATGCCGACAGTGGCTGTTGTGGAGCGGGATTATCCCAATCTCTACAAGCGCTTTACGGCCCTTGGTCCCTTGATGGAAAAGGTCGGTAATGGCGGTAAGGGCATTGCCTGGAATACTGATGTCGAAGTGGAGCACCTCAAGGAGCTTAACGGCGTTGTCACCGAAGAAGGCCCCACCAAGGGCATGGCGCGGATCGAAACCGACATTCATGCCTGTGAGACCATCCTTATGATGGCCCCGGAAACCAACGGTGAAGTTGCCGTAAAAGCCTGGGAAGCTTTGTCCGCAAAGACTGGTATTGAGCATGCGCATCTGGCATTGCCAAAGGAAGACGAGAAAATTCGTTTCCACGATGTGGTGGCGCAGCCGCGCAAGATCATCTCCTCTCCAACCTGGTCAGGTCTGGAGTCCGAGAAGGTTTGTTACAACGCGGGCTACACCAACGTTCATGAGTTGATCCCTTGGCGCACCTTGACCGGGCGGCAGCAGCTTTATCAGGATCACTTGTGGATGCGTGCCTTCGGCGAAGGCTTCTGCGTCTATCGTCCGCCCATCGACACCATAACAATTACCCCTGAGATTAGTGCCAAGGGTGAAGGCAAGCAGATCATCTTGAACTTCATCACGCCGCACCAAAAATGGGGCATTCACTCCACCTATACAGACAACCTCCTCATGCTGACTTTGTCACGTGGCGGGCCGTGTGTTTGGCTGAGTGAAGTAGATGCAGCCAAGGCTGGCATTGAAGATAATGACTGGATTGAAGCCTATAACTCGAACGGTGCTCTTGTGGCCCGTGCAGTGGTTTCCCAGCGGATCAAAGAGGGCACCATCTTTATGTACCACGCTCAGGAAAAGATCGTGAACATGCCGGGCTCTCAAGCGACAGGCAAACGGGGCGGTATCCACAATTCTGTGACCCGCGCCGTGACCAAGCCTACGCACATGATCGGCGGCTATGCCCAGCAATCCTACGGCTTTAACTACTACGGCACCGTAGGATCGAACCGCGATGAATTTGTCATTGTACGGAAGATGGAAAAAGTTGACTGGCTTGAACGGCCAGCGGCAGCAGAGTAGGGGAGGGCTTACGATGAAAGTACGTGCACAAATCGGCAAGGTCCTGAACCTTGACAAATGTATCGGGTGTCATACCTGCTCGGTAACTTGCAAAAACGTTTGGACCAGCCGTGAAGGTGTTGAATACGCCTGGTTCAACAACGTCGAAACCAAGCCTGGCATTGGCTATCCCAAAGATTGGGAAAACCAGAAGCGCTGGAATGGTGGCTGGGAGCTTAAAGGCAAGCTCCTGGACAAGAACGGCAAACTTCAGCCCAAGATGGGTGCCAAGTGGCGCATCCTGGCGAAGATTTTTGCCAATCCGGATCTGCCGGAAATTGACGACTATTATGAGCCGTTCACCTTTGACTATGAGCACCTGCAAAAGGCGCCCGAGTTGGAGGCTCAACCTACGGCTCGCCCGCGGTCACTGATTACCGGCGAGCGGATGGAGAAGATTGAGTGGGGTCCGAACTGGGAAGAAATTCTCGGTACGGAATTTGCCAAACGCTCCAAGGACTACAACTTCGAAGGCGTCCAAAAAGAGATTTACGGCGAGTTCGAAAACACCTTCATGATGTATCTGCCGCGCCTGTGCGAGCACTGCCTCAATCCAACTTGTGTTGCCTCGTGCCCGTCCGGCGCGATCTACAAGCGCGAAGAAGATGGCATTGTCTTGATTGACCAGGAAAAATGCCGCGGTTGGCGCATGTGCGTCTCCGGTTGTCCTTACAAAAAGATTTACTACAACTGGAGTTCCGGCAAATCGGAAAAATGCACCTTCTGATATCCGCGCATTGAAGCGGGTCAGCCGACAGTGTGTTCAGAAACCTGTGTGGGGCGCATCCGCTATCTGGGTGTCATGCTTTATGATGCAGATCGCATTGAGCAGGCAGCATCTACGGGAGATGAGCAGGACCTCTATGAGGAACAGCTTTCGATCTTCCTGGATCCCCATGATCCGGAAGTCCAAGCCCAGGCGCGCAAAGACGGTGTGCCGGAAGCATGGCTGGAAGCGGCCAAGCAATCTCCGGTCTACAAAATGGCGATGGACTGGAAAGTGGCATTTCCACTTCACCCGGAATATCGCACTCTTCCGATGGTTTGGTACATTCCGCCACTTTCCCCCATTCAGAACGCTGCTTCGGCAGGCAAGATTGGTTGGGACGATGGTTTGCCGGATGTGAATTCCTTGCGTATTCCTGTGCGCTATCTTGCCAACCTGCTAACCGCGGGCAAGGAAGCACCGGTAACGACCGCACTAGAACGGATGTTGGCCATGCGTGCCTATATGCGCTCCAAGACTGTGGACGGTGTGATCAATACAGATGTGCTGGATCGGGTTGGGCTTACCCAAAACCAGATCGAGGACATGTATCACATCATGGCGATTGCCAACTATGAGGATCGCTTTGTCATTCCGTCGAACCATCGTGAAGATGGCGAAGACCTCTATGACATGCGCGGCACTTGCGGGTTCAGCTTTGGCAATGGATGTTCAGGAGGCAATTCAACTTCAGAACTCTTTGGCAAACCCAATCGTCGAATGCCCTCTAAAGCAATGGAGGCAGGAGAATGATTGCCACCTTTAAAGTGCTCTCACTGCTCCTGAACTATCCAACTCGGGAGATTTGCACAGGTATCCCAGAGCTTCGCGAGGCGCTGGAGAAGGAAGACCTCTTGCCATCGAAAGTACGGCGAGCCTTGGAGCCGCTTCTTCGGTCCTACGAGGAAACGGACATCTATGACCTTCAGGAAGAATACGTTCTTCTTTTTGATCGGACGAAAACCCTGTCGCTTCACCTCTTTGAACATGTTCATGGAGAGAGCCGCGACCGGGGGCAGGCCATGGTCAATCTCAAGGAAGTCTATGAGGAAAAGGGTCTTGATCTGGCAACCAATGAGTTGCCGGATTTTGTGCCCGCTTTCCTGGAATTTCTTGCCATGAGTTCATGGGAGGATGCTCAGGAACACTTGAACCATCCGCTTCATGTGCTGGCATCCATCAAGGAACGCTTGATTGAGAAAGAGTCCCCTTATGCGGCAGTCTTTGCGGCCCTCGAAACACTGGCCAGTGAAAAGGTCAATGCAGCTGAGGTCGAAGAGTTGTTGAAGGTGCCGACCGATGATCCTAATGATCTTGAAGAGGTCGACAAAGCCTGGGAGGACGCCGCCGTTGAGTTTGGCCCGTCCTCTGCGCCTGATGAGGGATGTTCCAAGGCGTCTGACATGCTTCGCCGCATGGAGATGGACCCTCAGTCACCCGCTCAAGCGCAATCAAGAGATTAAGGAGCCGAACAATGGCGGAATATCTCAACAATTTTTTCTTCGGGATCTATCCCTATATTGCGCTTGCGACGCTCGCGCTTGGATCGATCATTCGCTATGACCGGGAGCCTTATACCTGGCGCTCGGGCTCCAGCCAGCTCTTGCGGCGCAAGCAGTTGGTCATGGGCTCATTGTTGTTCCATTTGGGTGTGCTGATCATCTTCTTTGGGCACCTGGTTGGCTTGCTGACGCCTCTGTGGGTTTTTGATGCCATGGGTATCTCCCACGGGTTCAAGCAAACCGGTGCCATCATCGTCGGCGGAGTTGCCGGTGTTGCGGCCCTAATCGGAGCGACCATGCTGCTGCATCGCCGCATGGCGGATAAGCGCATTCGTGCCACGTCCAGTTTCTGGGACATTGCCATCATGCTGTTGCTCTATGCTCAACTGTTGTTGGGCCTGGCGACGATCACGGTATCCATGCAGCATCTTGACGGTCATGAGATGACCAAGTTCATGAGTTGGGCGTTTGGTGTTTTCACCTTCCAACCTGACGTGGCTCATCATGTCGCTGACGTTCACCCGATCTTTAAGGCTCATATCTTCCTTGGGCTGACGATCTTCCTGGTCTTCCCGTTCACCCGACTGGTGCACATGTTCTCAGCACCCGTGCGGTACATGTGGCGTCCAGGGTATCAGGTCGTGCGCAGCAAGCGCGGCCCGAGCGATTCGAATTCTCCAGCTGAGTAAGGGAGAAAGACACCATGGAACAGTCAATTGAGGTGAATGGGGTTGAAATTCCCCAGCGCGCCATCGAGCTCGAAGCACAAAACCATCCTGCGGAAAATGCGCAGGATGCCTTCGGGCAGGCTGCTGAAGCGCTTGTCATTCGTGAGTTGCTGAAAGGGCGGGCACTTGAGCTTGGCCTTGCCGCCTCGAGCGACAGCAAGGGAGACGAGACTGCTGAGGAAGCTCTTATCGAGGCTTTGTTGGAGCAAGAGATAAAGCTTCCCCGCGCGGACGAGGCTGCGTGTAGGCGATATTTTGAGGCCAACCCAGAACACTTCGTCACACCGACGCAGTATGAGCCCTCGCATATTCTTTTCTCTGCGCCAGCAGATGATGGAGATCGTTTCAAGGCTGCAACGCTCAAGGCAGAAGAGACAATCAAGGCGCTTTTGAAAACGCCAGGTGATTTTGCTCGACTGGCCCATGAGCTTTCAGATTGTCCATCAGCCAAAGAAGGCGGCTCGTTAGGTCAAGTTGAGTTGGGTCAGACGGTTCCGGAGTTCGAGACCTTCATGATCAATCTTGAGCCCGGTCAGCTTTGCCCGGTGCCGGTGAAAACTCACTACGGCGTTCACATCATCATGCTGGATAACAAGATGGAAGGTCGCAAGATCTCCTTCGAGGATGCCAGTCGGCAAATCGCGGACTATCTCCACGAAGCCAGCTGGCGCCAAGCGGTTTCGCAATATGTCAGATTGTTGGTGGGGCAGGCGAAGATCAAAGGGTTTTCCATGGATGGGGCAGCATCGCCCCTGGTGCAGTGAATTCAAATTCGAGGGTAATAGTATGGTGCCCGCTCCACGCGGAACAGATAGTGGCTTGAACAATGAGGGTGCAGTCTCAGTGAGTGAGCCCCTCGATTTTCTGCGTGCCACAACATACAAACAGCGTGAGGTTTGCCAGGTCCTCTCCAATATTGCAGAGGGCGAGGTTGTTGCAAACGAAGTCATCGATGCCTGCCAATTTCTGACGGTGGAATTGATTTTGCACCTATCTGATGAAGCTGAAGACATGGTGCCGATGCTGCGGGAACGGTGCAAACCGCACGACAATATTGAACCAATCTTGGAAGATGTATCGAAGGAACACGGTCTAATTCGATCATTGGGGCTGAAATTGTCTCGCGGCCTCATGGCTCAAGTGGCCAGCAATCCGAACCGCAAACCTTCAAAGCCTTTGCGAACTCAGGCGGCAGATTTGCTTAAAGAACTTCGCCGCTTATCCGCGATTGAAAATGGTATTCTTTTGCCAATGGCTCGTGTCAGGCTGACATCCAGTGATCTGGAGGCTTTGTCTCTTAGTATGGCCAAACGTAGAGGCTGGGCGACATAGTGCTTTGTGTTTGCGGCAGTTGATCTCTTCGATCAAAACATGCCGTTGAAAGAACCCAGCATAGAAGCAAACAGGAAAGCGCCCATCCAGAAGTAC
>JAJFIL010000154.1 GCA_021774965.1 Alphaproteobacteria bacterium | reverse complement strand
TGCCCCAGCCGCCACCCCGACGACGTCAATTGAGTTGTCAATAGCGGCAATGGTTCCGGCGACATGGGTCCCATGACCATTGCCATCGTTGGTGCTGTTTTTGCCTCTCAACACAAAATTAGCGCCGGGACCCACATTAAGGTCGGGATGACCCGAATCGATCCCCGTGTCGATGATCCATGCAGAACCTGTCCCGTCGCTATTGACCGGGCCTCCCACACGGGCGATCCCGTCAGGAGTCACTTGAGGGGGTTCGGAGGTTCCTCCCGATCCCGGCTTCCCTCTTTTCTGCGGTTCCACAGGTCGGCCAATCGCCCACGCCACTCCGTTGGGTTCGTAATAAGCAAGGAAAGGAGTGTTTGCGGCCAACCGTTCTGCGGCCTGTTTTGACATCGTGGCGGAAAATCCCCAAAGCGCTGTGTTAAAAATGTGACGGACCTGAGCGCCATGTGCCTTGGCCAACCCCAAAGCCTTGCCCGGCACCTCACTGGCGCTTTTTATTTTGGTGGGGTCAAAAACAAAAATAAAACTGTTGTTGGCCTCGTCAACCACATCCCGCGCAGCATTTCCAACCAGGTTTCCGTTTTGAGCCCACGCCATCGTTCCCCAACAAAAGACCAGTAGTTGCAGAAACAATACAATCGAAGTTTTGAAATGCGTCATTTAATATTACCTTTCCTTATCCTGGTTGCTCAATTATGCTGAAGGTCACCCATCGACAGGTATAATTATCTTTAATTAACTCCTGATTATTGTAACGGGTTCAAAGAAAATTTTCTTAAACACTTTCTTAATCAGTGAGATAACTATCCCTATGAGGATATAATGCTCACCTTAAAAAGAGTTTTGCATCATCACATATCTGATTCTGGACCCAAAAACCAACTTTTCGCACTGTAAAGGTATTAATGAAAATTCCACCAGAAAAGCAGGCATGGCCGTTACCTGAAGAAGATTACTGGTCCACCCCGTTCGCCGAGATACTGATGCATCATTTGGAACTTTTTCCGGGAGCGTCGGTTCTGGACGTTGCCTGTGGTCACGGGGTCCCGGCATTTCACATCGCCGAGCAAGTGGGTCCCACCGGACAGGCGCTGGGGGTAGACATGCACCCAGGCCAGGTGCTTCGTTGCCGCGCCACTCAGAAACACCACCTTCCCTGGTTGCGTTTTGAACAGGCGGACATGCGTGCCCTGCCTGCGGATTTGGAAAAGTTTGACCGCATCACCGGCAACCTCGCGTTTATGTTTTTTCGCCCTGAACGCCATCAGGCGCTGAAACGATTGACCGGATTTTTAAAACCGGGCGGACAGATCGTCTTGACCTTCCCCTGCCTCGGCACCTTCGATTCGATATGGCAACGTGTGGACCGGGAGATGGCTTCCCGTGGGTTGAATAAGGAGCAAGAAGCTCTTGCCGAATACATCGCCGAGCGGCCTTCCTCTGAACAGGCGCGGCAATGGCTTGAGGAGCTTGCGATGGAACAGATCGAAGTCAGCGAATGGCCTTTGGAAATCAAATCCGGTCCGGGGCAGGCGTTCCTCAACCATCCCCTGCTACGCGGCGGTTTTTTAGAAGACGCCTACGAATGTTTTGAGGACCAGGCACTGGCGCATGAAGTGATGAACGCCGTGGCTGATGACCTTTCAAATTTCACTCCCCTACTGGCCCAACGCTGCGCCCTGTCCGCCTGGCGGCCTGAAGAATAACGCCTGGCCCATGACCCCGGAACCATATGGAAACGCTTGCCGGATTTGCAAGGCTTCTTCCAGCCTGTTTTTTCAGGACAATAGGCAATTTTATAAATGCCCGGAATGTCGTTTGATTTTTTCTAAAGATTTTCCCGGCAAGGAAGATGAAGAAAGCCATTACAAAACTCAATGGCAAACCACCGATCCTGATTTCTGGAAAAGTCAGGTCGATGTCCTGGTGCAACTGATAAACAATTACCGAACGCCAAAACGTATTCTGGATTTTGGTTCCGGCTCCGGTGCAATGACCTGCGAATTTCAAAAAAGAGGCTACGATATCACTCCGCTCGAACCCATGATTCACGGATACTTAAAAGATCAAAATTACCCGGCTCCATTTGACGTGGTGATTGCGGTCGAAGTTCTGGAACACCTGCCGGACCCCTGGATAGAAATTCGTGAAATTGAAAAGGTGTTGGTTCCTGACGGCATCGTTATCTTTTCCACCTTGTTCACTAACGAATTCATCGACCGCCCCGACGCGGCGGAGCATTTTAAAAACTGGTGGTACAAAGACGATCCCACTCATATCGGTTTCTTTTGCAATCACGTTCTCTCTAAAGTGGCCGATATAGGGAACTATGACATCGATATCATTGGCGATAAAGTCTTCGTCTTGAAAAGGAGTCTATGAAAATTATTCAAATCCTGGCCGATGGCAGTTACCTGTCAGCCTTGAAAAATATTGCAGAAAAACTTGAAGCCGCAGACTATTGGGTGGGGCCGGAAGGGCAGGATGGCCGCCATGAAATCCGTCTTTTGGTGAAGCCGGAAAAGCGTCAGGATACATTAGACGCTCTGCAGGCGGCTTTAGGCAACAGCGAGTCCGCCAAGTGGTTTTTATTACCTGTAGAAGCCGCCCTTCCTCGCGCAGAAGAAAAAGAATCGGACAAAAAGGAAAAAGCGAATGCAATGACCGCCAGCCGTGAGGAACTGTATAACAGCATTGAAAAAAGCGCCCGGCTGGACAGCAATTTCCTCTTACTGGTATTTCTTTCGACCGTCGTGGTGGCGATCGGTCTTTTAGAAGACAATATCGCCGTGGTGATCGGCGCTATGGTGATCGCTCCTTTGCTCGGACCCAATATCGCCCTGGCCCTTGGAACCGCCCTGGGCGATCCCTCGCTGATGTGGAAATCCCTGAAAACCACCCTGGCCGGATTGGCCCTGGCGCTCGGGCTGTCCTTTCTGATTGGCATGCTGTGGCCGCTGGACTTTGCGAGCTTTGAGAGCAAAGAACTGCTCACCAGAACTTACGTGGGACTGGATTCCGCCGCCCTGGCGTTTGCTTCCGGCGCGGCGGCGGTTCTGTCTTTAACGACCGGGTTGCCCAGCGTTCTCGTCGGCGTGATGGTGGCCGTCGCGCTTTTACCACCGACCGCCACTTTGGGTTTGATGCTGGGCGCAGGCGATTGGGAACTTGCAACAGGCGCGGGCCTTCTTCTGGCCGTCAACATCGTTTGCGTCAATCTGGCCGCTAAAATCTCGTTCCTGTTTCGCGGCATCAAACCCAGAACCTGGCTGGAAAAACAAAAAGCCCGGCAATCCATGACGCTTTACATCATTATATGGATTCTATCCCTGGCGATTCTGCTCTTTGCCATTTACCTTCGGCAAGAGGCCGCTTTCCCTTGATCCTTCGACATATCCGCCAAAAGCTGTCTCCATCTCATTGAATCCCAAGGGAAAACACCTTCCCCGCCGCCTTTTCGGACCGTATCCAGAAGCTCAGTAGCGCTTGCCGCTCGCCGCGCCTTCCAGCTACCCACCATTTGCAAATTTGATTTTTTAGCCCAATTTGGGTAAGTTACAAGCATTCATCACAATAAAATCAAGGAAATTTTTACAATTTCCCCATATCCGGAGGGGCCATATGCAGGCCGCCCAGCAAACCGTGACCGAAATTCAATCGGTCCTGGACAAATTCCGCGAGGGTTACGGAAATAAAAATATTGATATGTTACTGAGTCTTTTCGATCCAGACCCTGACGTCCTCGTCATTGGAACGGGAGAAGATGAAAAACGATCGGGCCTCGCGGAAATCAAAATCCAGTTTGAACGCGATTTTTGTCAGTCAGAGCAACTGACCGTGGAGTTTAAAAACGTATCCGTATCGCAACAGGATTCGGTGTGCTGGATTGCGGCGGACACGCATGTCTATTTCAGCGCCCAGGGGGAGGATATGCACGTGTCGCTTCGGTTCACGGCAGTGTTGACCCACAGGGGTAATAAATGGCTGTTTGTCCAAACCCACTTTTCTCTGCCCTTTTCGGACGCGGCAGGAAATGATTCTTCCTCTCAGGGTTTCGAAAAGTAACTTCTGATTTTTCCAATCCAAAATTAATTTGGCAAAAAAAAGGCCCTGCTCAAACGAGCAGGGCCAACCACTGTTAAGGAGCTTCCGGTCACTGAAAATTAACCAATGACTACGGAAGCTCCCCTTATACTATGGTTAGACAAGGGATCACCTCCTTTTAATCAGGGGGGTGCACATCCGCACTCAAGGTTCCCCCTG
>JAJFIL010000153.1 GCA_021774965.1 Alphaproteobacteria bacterium | reverse complement strand
GCTTGAGCTGGTCCGCCATGCCGTGGAGCATCTGCAGCTCGATCGACTCGCGGGGCAGCTCGAGCGCCTCGAGCTTGGCCAGCGCGTGGGCGATCGAGCGTGCGTTGTGCGACCCCAACGCCAGGCACACGCCCCCCTCGTCAGCTGATCGCGGGCACGCGTCCAGGAAGACGTCACTCATGTCCTCGAAGCACTGGTCGGTCTGCCACTTCTCGCCCCAGACCGGGCAGGGCCAGCCCTCCATCTCTGCGTTGATGGTCTCAAAGTCCCAGTACGCGCCCTTGACCAGTCGAACGCTCACCCGCCGCTTGACGCGTTTGGCCCAGTCGCACATGGCCCGCGCGTCGTCCACGCCCGAGCGCAGGTACGCCTGCATCGCGATGCCCGCCTCGAAGTCGTATGCCTCGCAGCATCGCCTGAAGCACTCGATCGTCAGGTCCTTGAGCGCGTGATCCTCCATGTCGAAGTTGATCAGCACGTTGTTCTTCTTGGCCGCGAGCAGGATCGGCTCCAGGCGCGAGATCACGTCCTCGATCGCCCCGTTTGGGTCGATCGGGTCGAACGTTGCGCTCAGCGAGCTGAGCTTGACCGAGACGTTCACCCGAGGGATCGCCCCGAGGTGGTCGCGCTCCAGCCGGTCGTTCGCGGGCCAGGTCCTGGCCTCCTCGTGCAGGTTCTCGACCAGGTCCAGGTACTTGTCGCGGTACGCGTCGGCCTCTTCATCAGACACGCACGCCTCGCCCAGCAGGTCCACGCTGAACGCGATCCCGTCCTTCCACAGCGCCCGCAGCCCGGGCAGCGCGTCCTTCGCGTCCACGCCCGCGATGAAGTTCCCCGCCATCGACTTGATCTGCGACGAGATCGTCTTGGTCGCTAGCGACTTGGCCACCCCGCCCGCCTTGAGCGCCAGGTCCATCCCAGGAGGCGGCTTCACGCCCGGCTGCGACAGATAGTCCACCAGATGGTCGTGCACCATCTCGGGCGTGGTCAGCATCGGAAACGCGTCCACGAACCGGAACAGCTGGACCTTGAACGCCTGGTCCTTCATGGACCAGTCCATGAGCTTGTCCGAGTAGAACTTGGCCGAGAGCAGGCCTGACTTGTGCCCGCGCGCCGCGCTGAGCAGCTCCAGCCCGATCTCCCGGGTTCGCGCGTCATCGGCGCTGAGCCCGGGCGGGGGCCCGACGCGGACGGGGGTGGACGGCTTGACGCGACGGGAAAAGATCGCCATGGAGAACCCTTCAACGTGGGGTGCGGGGCGAGCAGTATAGGGACCGCCCGTCGCCCCCAATCCCCGGGTCGGCTAGTGTCTGTCGCGATGACGACCGCCCAGCCAACCGCCAGACCAACAGCCCTGACCATCGGCAACTTCGACGGCGTCCACCTCGGGCACGCCGCCCTGATCCGCCGCGCCCGCGAGCTGGCCGGGCCGAGCGGGCGCGTCGTCGCGCTGAGCTTCGATCCCCACCCCGCCTCCGTCCTCCGCCCAGGGCATGCCCCGTCTCGCCTGACGACGTTCCAGCGCCGGGGGGAGCTGCTCGGGGCGCTCGGCGCCGACGAGGTCCTCCCGCTTGTCCCGAGCCAGGACCTGCTCTCGCTCTCGCCCGAGGCTTTCGTTGAGCGGGTCGTCCGTGAGCATGGCGCCACCCGCTTCGTCGAGGGGCGCGACTTCCGCTTTGGGCACAAACGCGCGGGTGACACCACCGCCCTCAAGCAGTTCGCCGCAAAGCTCGGGGCCAGCGCCGAGATTGTCGATCCCGTGCGCGTCGCGCTCACCGACCAGAGCGTGTGCGTCGCCTCGAGCACGATGGTCCGCTGGCTGCTCGAGAACGGGCGCGTCCGCGACGCCGCGGCGATGCTCGGTCGCCCACCGGAGCTCTCGGGCGTGGTCACCCGGGGCGACCGCCTCGGGCGCACGCTGGGCTTCCCCACCGCCAACATCGACTGCGACACCGCGCTCCCCGCCGACGGGGTCTACGCCGCCGACGCCCTGCTCGACGACGGGCGCCGGTTCAGCGTCGCCCTGAGCATCGGCTCCCGCCCCACCTTCGACGGCGTGGACCGGCGCGTCGAGGCCCATCTGCTGGGTATCAACACCGGCGCGGCCGAGTGGGCCCCGATCCCGGGCCTCCCGGAGTACGGCTGGCGGGTCCGCCTCGAACTCACCGCCTGGATCCGTGACCAGGTGCGGTTTGCCAACATCGACCAACTGCGCGATCAGCTCGCGCGAGACTGCGACCGGGCACGCCAGATCTGCGCGGGCGCCCCCGTCCTGGAGTGCGCCCCGTGACGAACCCCGACTGGAAGACCAACACCACCCTGAGCGACATCGCCGCGTGGCTCAAGGACAAACGCTCGGTCGTCGTCCTCACCCACGCCAAGCCCGACGGCGACGCCATGGGCTCCACCCTCGCCCTCGCCCGCGCGCTCAACCTCGCCAGCAGCACCAGCGGCGCCTCGAGCAAGGCCGAGTGCTGGTACGCGGGACCCATGCCCGCCTGGCACAAGCTTCTGGCCGGCCCGACCAAGGTCCGCTGCGTCGAGCCAAACCAGACCCCCGAGTTCACGCTTGACCCCGAAGCCATCGTCGTGCTCGACACCGGGACCTGGGGCCAGATCGACGCCTACGCCGACTGGCTGCGCGCCCGCGCCGATCGCGCCTGCGTCATCGACCACCACCTCCAGGGCGACCCGGATACCGCGCCGATGCGCCACGTCGACACCACCGCCGCGGCGGTCTGCCAGAGCTCTGCCGAGCTATGCCGCCTCATCCTCGGGCTCGGCAGCGCCGCGGACCTGCCCACCGACATCGCCGAGCCGCTCTACTTCGGAATCGCCACCGACACGGGCTGGTACAGGCACGGCAATGTCAACGCCGACGTCATGCGCACCGCCGGTGACCTGCTCGCCGCGGGCGTCAATCACGAACGCCTCTACCAGGCGACCGAGATGAACGACCGCCCGGCGCGCCTCCGCCTCATGGCCCGGGCGCTCGACTCGCTGGAGATGCACGAGAACGAGTCGATCGTCTTCATGTCGCTCCGCCCCAAGGATCTGGTCGAGACCGGGGCCGCCCCGGGCGACTCGGGCGGGTTCGTGGACATCCC
>JAJFIL010000152.1 GCA_021774965.1 Alphaproteobacteria bacterium | reverse complement strand
GCCATTGGCGATCAACACCCGCGGCGCCTGACGATGAGTCTTGAATACACCGACCGGTTTGCCAGATTGAACCAGAAGTGTTTCGTCGTTTTCTAACTCTTTAAGCGTTTCCACAATTTGGTCGAAACATTGCCAATTGCGGGCGGCGCGGCCAATCCCACCATAAACAACCAACTCTTCCGGGCGCTCGGCAACGTCGGGGTCGAGGTTGTTCATCAACAAGCGGAGCGGGGCCTCCGTTTCCCAATATTTGGCATTCAACGTGTTGCCGCGTGGTGCGCGAATGACTCTTTTGTTTTCTTTGCTTGCTGCCATGTCTTTCGCCCTAATCAAATCGCCTTGTTTTGTCTCAGCGCTGCAATCTCGTCATCCGACAGTTCAGCAACTAAACGCAGAATATCATCAGTATGTTCGCCCAACATTGGTGTGGACGGCTTCGATTGTGTCTCAGAATTAGAAAACTTAACCGGCTGCGGAACCAAAGGAACCGCGCCGAATTTTTGATGGTCACCATCAACAATCAGGTGCCGTGTTTGCGCGTGATCACTTTCGACAACCTGCTTTAAGTCCCAGACCGGGGCGGCTGGGATACGAATATCGATCAGTGCTTGAATGATCTCATCTTGTGTTTGAGTTACGGTCCAGTCCGCGATTAGGGTGCGCAATTCATCTTCGTGTCGGTTGCGATCTGCGTTGGTTTTGAAACGGGGATCGTCTGCCAATTCAGGTTTGCCCATCAAGGTTGTGAGTTGGCGAAACAAACCTTCGGCAAAACACACCATGACGATGTCACCGGTTTTGGTCGGGAAGGTATCAACCGGATAGGTGACCGGGTGACGGTTGCCGACAGGACGCGGCGTATCACCAGCGTAAAGTTGCCGCGACAGGCCTGTGAGTTGCATGGACAGCATAGAATCCAGCATGGCGACATCGACATGGCGACCACCACCGCCACGCTCGCGGTCAAATAGAGCCGCGACGATGCCGAAAGCACAAAACATTCCGGTGCTGACATCGGCAATGGATTCGCCGACCGCCGTCGCCGGGCCACCTTTCGGGCCCGTCAGGCTCATCATGCCACTCATGGCCTGGATCACGAGATCAAATGCTGGCCAGTCTTTCAACGGGCTTTCCTGACCAAAACCCGAAATACTGGCATAGATAATATCCGGGTTAATCGTGCGCACTGTTTTTTCATCGAGGTCGAGGCGCGCCATGACGCCGGGGCGAAAATTCTCGACTATGACATCACATTTTGGGATTAGGGCCTTGATCAAATCCTGCCCCTCTGTCGTTTTCAGATCAACCGTGACGCTTTTTTTGTTACGGTTGAGGAGCATGAAATACGTGCTTTCGCCATCCTGGTAAGGGCCAAAAGATCGCCCCTCATCGCCGTACTCCGGCATCTCGATCTTGATGATTTCGGCGCCAAGATCTGCCAGCATCGAGGTGCAGAAAGGCCCAGACATAACCCGGGTTAGATCGAGTATTCTGATGTCTTTGAGAAGCGACGCCCGGCTCATGAAACTGTTTCCCTTGTGGATTATTATCTGACCTGCAGAACCAATTTGCCAACGGAGGCGCGATTGTTGAGGTCGGTAAGCGCCTTGGGTAAATCTTCGAGCGTGTAATTATCGTTGACGACTGGATTGATTTGCCCTGCTGCCAGCATCTGGATTAGACGTTCGGTCATGCGGGCCAACATCTCACCATCAACATCATGATCCCAGAGAACGCCTTTCGCTGCTGCGCGCTTCAGGAGAAGGCGCTGTGCAGCCAATTTGGGGACTTTTCCTGACGCAAACCCGACAACCAACAGAGTTCCGTCCCAGGCGATACAGCGCAGGCTTTGCTCGCCTATTTCTCCGCCGACCGGATCGAAAATGATGTCAGCGCCGCGCCCCTTAGTTGCTTCCAATACACCGGCGACCCAATCCTGATCACGGTAATTAAAGCCGATATCGGCGCCGTGTGTTTTGGCAAGATCCAGCTTGTCCTGTCCCCCAGTGGTGGCAATGACCCGTGCCCCATTGGCTTTGGCGATTTCAGTTGCCGCCAATCCTGTGCCGCCTGCTGCAGCGTGAACCAGGACCGTTTGGTCGGAGGTGATTGCAGTACATTCATGAAGTGCAACCATGGCTGTTGTGTAGACGACCGGAAGTGCTGCGGCTTGTGAGAAACCGATATTGTCCGGTATCTTGATCGCCATATCGGGTCGCACTTCGGCATAATCGGCAAACCCGCCCCACAGCACCTTGCTGGCAATTCTGTCGCCTGTATTCCAGTCGCTGTCTTCAGGGGCCTCAACCACGATCCCGGCAATCTCCTGGCCTGGTGTAAAAGGCCTTGGCGGGCGAACCTGATATTTCTCGTCGATCATCAACAGGTCTGAAAAATTCAAGGCAGCTGCGTGAATCTCGACAAGCAGTTTGTCTGGCTCAGGACGGAGCGGAACAGAATCGTGCAACGTTAATGTGTCGACGCCAGGTGTTGCACCAGAGACCCATTTTCTCATTTTGCGGAACGCACATCTGATGGATGCATGTTTCGGGAACCGTCTTGGCCGCCGAGTAATTCTGAAACGTCTCTGACCGCATTTATGAGCAGATGTCCGTAGGATTCAATTTTTTCTTCGTTTATCCGCTGAACAGGAGATGCAATTGCCATACTGCCAAGTGGTTTCCCGTCCGGGCCGAGAATGGCGGCCCCAATCCCAGCCGTGAAATCATATGTTTCCTGGAACGAAACCGAGTAACCTCGTTCTCTGGTCAACTGCATATCGGCGCGTAATTGATCGGGGTCGGTAATGGTTTTTTCGCTGATCTTTTTGAGATCACCCTTGATGTATTCCTCTTGCGTGATCTCTGGGAGAGCGGCGAGGATCGCTTTCGGCGCTGCTCCCGCGTGCAGAGGAAAGGTTGCGCCGATCTTTTCAAAGACCAAAATGCCATCACGGCGGCTCTCGATCTGATCGACGCAAACAGCGGTCAAATTGATTTCATCAAGGGCGGTGAGAATGACCGATTCTTCGGTTTCCCGCGACAAGCGCTCCAGTGTGGGACGGCAAATTCCGTGCAGATCAAAACTGGCTCTGGCACGCCGGCCGAGATCGACCGACGCCAGCCCGAGGCGATATTGACCGGTTCCACCAATTTGAATGAGATAACCGGTTTGCGCGAGATAACGCACCAACCGATTTGCTGTGGACCGGTTAAATCCTGTGGCGCGCACGATATCCGGCTGCGTCCAACT
>JAJFIL010000151.1 GCA_021774965.1 Alphaproteobacteria bacterium | reverse complement strand
CTCGATTTTACTTTTTCTTTTTGAAACTATTGAGTAATCGAGGATTTTGCCCTCCTCCTTTTCAAAAAACTGTAGCATACAACCTGGTTCGACAACGTAAATAGTGACACTCTGTATGATATAATTTAGACCGTTTTTTAGTTGCTGAGCATCTAATAAGTTGCCGAAAAAGGCAAAGCTCTGTGAGCGACTCAAGTTTTATAAATATTTATTTTTAAGTAGCGCAAGCGGGAAAGCCTGTGCCGCCACTTCTTAAGCGAAACCGCAAAGCGCGGAGTTAACATTTCAGGCTTCCAAAAGATCTTTTCCAGCAACCTGCTAAACTTTGATTGCGCGAGTTTTTCCCATAAGTACAATTCACACAGGACAGATAATCCAGGTCATAGCATGGATTTTTAATTGTGCCAACCGTAGCTCATTACTAACCAGATTCAATTAAATAAAAAAGGGAAACCCTATGGATGAGTTACTTGCATGGGTGACACTATTGGAGCAAACCGCTGAACGTTTGCTGGATCAACTGGTTGAGTATGCTCCAAGCCTGGTCGGTGCGGCTTTGATCGTTTTTCTGGGGTGGATCATCGCGCGATTGTTGCGCGCGGGGACCAAACGGTTGGCAACTATCATCAACGGTTCCTTGGACCGTCTTTGGAAAAAGGACAAGACCAAGCGTTTTCGTTTGTCGGAAACCCTTGTTTCGCTTACTGGCAAAATCGTGTTTTGGGTGGTATTCCTTTTTTTTACGGCGTTTGCGACCCGTGTTCTTGGGTTGCATGCGTTTTCGGACTGGCTGGACGAAGTCGTTGCCTATCTGCCGACTTTTGTTGCGGGTGTTCTCATCATCGTGGCCGGTTTCCTTTTCAGCGCGTTGGTCCGGGATTTAACGATAACAGGAGTGTCTTCGGCGGGAATCCGGCAAAGCCGTCTGTTTGGGGGCATTGCCCAGGGGGCGACTCTGGCCACGGCAGTGATCATTGGACTCAGCCAGATCGGCATTGACGTTTCCTTCCTGGTCACCATACTTTCCATAATTGTGGCTTCTATAATGGGTAGTTTTTCCCTTTCAGTGGCGCTGGGGTCCAAGCCTTTGGTTAAAAACTTTATTGGTTCCCATTATCTCAAGCAACAATTCCAGCCTGGACAGAGAGCAAAGTTTGGCGACACCGAAGGAACGATTATAGAGTTAACATCCACATCCATAGTTTTGGCTACTGAAGAGGGCAGGACAACGATTCCGGCAAAAGTTTTTAATGAAGAATCCAGCATTCTGATTTTACCGAAGGACACCGATGAGTAACGGATATGACTTGACGCTGGCTTTTCTTAAACTGCACCCAAATGAGTCGGCAAGCGAGCTTGAAAAAATGGCCCCAGGAGATGTCGCGGCGTTTCTTGAGAATGTCCCTCAGGGATTGGCCGTAAGCGTTTTGAGGGAAATGCTACCCTGGCCCGCCTCCCAATGCTTGATTCAATTAAAACCGGAAACGGCAGGTAGCATATTACACACAATCCCCGCTCCGCAATCGACCATATTTCTCCGTCTGATTCCAGCGGAAGCCAGGGAATGTATTTTTGAAAAACTTTCCAGTTCAAAGAAAAAGACGTTTCAAAAACTTCTTTCTTTTCCTGAAGAAATGATCGGCGCGTGGATGGAACCCTTGGTCGCATCGGTTCCCGCAAGCTTAAGTGTGGAAGACGCTTTGAAATATTCCGGGCGTTTTAAAACATCGATGGGTAATTATCTATGTGTGACGGGCAGGGAAGGCACTTACAAGGGAATTGTTTTTTTAAAGGATATATTATTTGCCAATAAAAAAGCCCTGATTTCCGAAGTTTTAATAAAATATATCGACCCGCTTCAGCAACGCGCCTCGCTGGAATCAGCAAAATTCAGACCTGAATGGAAAGAGTTTAATAAACTGCCCGTTGTGGATCGAAAAAAGCGGCTGGTTGGGGAAGTGGAATATGCGGGCCTGTGTAAAGGGCTTTCCTTGAATCCTGAAGAGTCGATTCCTGAAAATTTTGGATCGTTGGTGGCCCAGTGGGGAGAGGTTTATTTTAACAGTTTGTCGGAATTGGTGAGTTTGGCGACAAAAATAGATTTATCCTCGGATCAAAAAGCGGGAAAGAAACCATGAGCGGAAATTCGGCAGTTGTTGTAGAAGCTTTAAATCGACGGTTCCTATCAGACCATCCGGTACAGGCGGCTCACGAGATTGAGCGTTTGGGACCCGAAGAAGCGATCCTGCAGTTGGAGGCTTTTCCCGCCCGCAAGCTTCTCCGGGTGATTGAAAGGTTTACGCCCGGTTTTTCGGCTAATCTGCTTTCCCAAATTCCCGAGGAAAAGCTTAAAAAACTATTGCCTGAGATGGACCCGAATTTTCTGGTAGCTGTTCTTGGCCAAGTGGATGACGAAAGCAGGAGTAAATTCCTGTCCCTTGTGGATCCTTCCATAAAAAGAGAACTGAGTAGTTTGATGGATTATCCGGAAAACAGCGCCGGAAGCTTGATGGATACACAAATAAGTTTA
>JAJFIL010000016.1 GCA_021774965.1 Alphaproteobacteria bacterium | reverse complement strand
GATCCAAGCAGCCACGCCGTGGATCAATTGATGGGGCAGTGGCAATTTCAGGCGTGTGAGGACGGAGAAAATTGTACGACGGTGGAGCGCTCGTTTGAGCCCACCGCAGATAGCGATCTGGTCTTTTATACAGAGACCGTCAATGGCGAGAGCCATGAGGGATTTGTGGGCTACGATGCCGAGACCGAGTCCTTTTACGAGTTTGATTATCCAGAGGATTGGTCGCGCGATCAGTTTGAGGAAACCTATTCCGGTGACCAGGCGGCTTATGATCTCTTTGGGGAGCCGCGCCTTAATCCAGATGATCGCCGGGTTTTGCAATGGCATCTCAATGAGGAAGGCTCATCGATGACCTTACGCTCTCCCGGCGGCACCATCGAAGAGGAAACACCGGGTGAGTTTTTGGGCGTTATCTTCAGCCGCGTGCCAATCGTTGGAAGCGATCCCATCATTGGTGGGGATGACTGATGGTATTTTTGAATTTGAGGCTCGCCTAGATGTCCATTGAAATTCTCATGCCTGCGCTTTCGCCCACCATGGAGGAGGGCACGTTAGCAAAGTGGCATATCAAGGAAGGCGACACGGTTGAGCCCGGCGATCTCATTGCGGAGATTGAAACCGACAAGGCGACCATGGAGATTGAATCCGTGGACGAAGGCGTGGTGGGCAAGCTTTTCATCGAAGACGGCACCGAAGGGGTGAAAGTCAACGAGCTGATCGCGGTTCTTCTGGAAGAGGGGGAGGACGCCTCAGTCGCTGCTGGGGTCGCGGCCAAAGTAAAACCGCATGTTCCTGAAATTCAACACCCAACGGAGGCCGCAGCTTCTGAGGCTACTCAGGTCGCCAGTGCGCCAAGCGCGCCAGCGCCACAGCCCGCACCGCAAGCAGATTCAGTCCTGAGCAATGGGCATATCAAGGCAAGCCCCCTGGCCAAACGCATGGCCAGCCAGGCGGGGCTTGATCTTGCTTCGCTTATTGGCTCTGGCCCCGCCGGGCGTATTATCAAGGCAGATGTTGAGGCAGCTAAACTTTCGCCACCCAAGGCGGCAGCCGCGAAAGCACCAGCGGCGGCAAAGGCTCCGCTCACGCCTGTAGATGTTCCGTCTCCGGATCAAATGGGTCTGATACCTGGCAGCTATACCGAAGTGCCGCTCAACACAATGCGCAAAACCATTGCGCAACGCCTGACCACGGCAAAGCGGGACGTGCCGCATTACTATCTCACCATCGATTGTGAGATCGACAAACTGCTTAAAGCCCGCAAAGACCTCAATGCCAATTCGCCTCAGGGTGAAGGGGCGTTCAAGATCTCCGTCAATGATTTCATCATCCGCAGCGCGGCGCTGGCGCTCAAGCTTGTGCCGGGGGTGAATTCCTCCTGGGCTGGGGATAAGCTGCTTCAGCATAATCACGCCGATATCGCCATGGCCGTTGCCGTGGAGGGGGGCTTGATCACGCCAATCATCCGAGCAGCGGAGACCAAAGGTCTTGCGACCATCTCTCATGAAGCCGCAGATTTTGCCAAACGCGCGCGGGATCGCAAGCTGATGCCGGAGGAATATCAGGGCGGCTCGTTCTCCGTCTCGAACCTGGGTATGATGGGGGTTGCCAATTTCACCGCCGTGATCAATCCGCCTCATGCAGCTATCCTTGCGGTGGGGGCAGGGGAGCAACGCCCTGTTGTCAAAGACGGCGCGCTGGCCATTGCCACGGTGATGACCGTAACGCTCTCTTGCGATCACCGGGTGGTGGATGGGGCCATGGGCTCGGAATTCCTGGGCCACTTCAAGCGCTTCATCGAAGACCCCGTGACCATGTTGCTGTAAGGCCGCGTGCAAGGAAGAAAAGCCGATGATGATATTGGATGGTCACAGCATTCCACTTGTCCCTATGGTTCTTGCCGGTCTGATCTACGTTGTAGGACTGATCCTCTGGGTCTGGGCCATCACCGAGACGATCAAAAGCAATGAGACCGATGGGGCCAAGATCGCCTGGATCCTGGTGCTGATCTTTATCCCGGTACTGGGTCTTTTGGTCTGGCTCTTTGCTGGCCCGCGCGCGGGGAAGGGGAAGGGGTAGTATGGAGGTTCGGCGAGGCCTTTCAGTCCAAGGTATTATCTGGCTTGCAGTGCTGGCAGTGTCGATACCGGTTTCTGCTACATTCTCCGATTCCATGGCCATAGCTTTGTTGTTCGGCCTTGCTGGTTTGTTATTTTGCCTTACCATTTTCGCAATTGTTGAGACAGTTACTAGTGATGCACAGGCGAACGAAAAAACCGCGTGGGTTGTTGGATTTTTCCTTCTGGGTGGCTTGCCATTGATACCTTGGCTTTTTTGGGGACCCCGTCCGGATCTTGATCGAAGATCGAAGCAATATATCGTTGCCGAGAAATCCCAAAACAAGGACGAGCAACAATAATCCCACACCGTTTTGATAGGCCTTGGGTCTGAAGTTCCCATATAATTAGGGCGTGCGAAACTTCACAGACGGATTGGGATAAATCGAATGGAATACATGTTTTTCGGAGGTTTTTTGCTGGCCTACCCGCTGATTTGTATTCTCGGGTTTATCCTCTGGATCTTTGCCATCATTCAAACCATCAAGTCAGATGCCGCCGATGGTCACAAAGTTCTGTGGGTTTTGTTCATGTTCTTCCTGCCATTCCTTGGCGTTCTGTTCTGGCTCTTCGTGGGCCCCCGCGCGCGGAGGTCTGCCAGCGCATGACGTGGATTTGTCTTTCCGTCATTTCAGAACTTTATTGATATCTTTAGAGGCTCAAATGCTTCGTCATAGCGGGACTTGATCCCGCTATCTGGCAATGCTGCAAAGCCAACGGGGACGGAACTAGCTACACCAATTGTGCTCAACAAGTTCTGTCTCCCCTACAACCGAGAGATCGCCAGATTCCGGGATCAAGTCCCGGAATGACTAGACTTTGAAGTTACGGTCTACTGATGGTTAGCCACGGATATCGCTATTCAAGTGCCGAAAGTGCATTTGACAAGATAGCCATTCAGTGCCCCCCCAGTCCTACTCCGCTGCAGGGCTCTCTGGGCTCTTTGGTTTTTCGGTGCGGGCGAGTTCGATC
>JAJFIL010000150.1 GCA_021774965.1 Alphaproteobacteria bacterium | reverse complement strand
CTCTCGGCCGAGCTCACGGTGAACGGGATTAGCTGCCCGTTTTGTGCGTTCGGAATCGAGAAGAAACTCCTCGACGTCGACGGTGTGGACGGCATTGAGATTTCTCTCGACGACGGCCGTATCGCCGTGACGTTCGCGGCGAGCAACTCGGCCACCGTGGGCGACCTGGTAGCGGCGGTCGACAAAGCGGGGTTTGAGCTCGCGGCGCTGACGTTGTCGGTCGACGGTCGACTCCTTCATGAAGGGAAGTCGGGGGCGCGGCTCGTCTCAGGCGGTCGGATGACGCTTCGGCTGGTCGAGAAGCGTGGCGAGGGAACTGGACCGATATCCGACGCGACGCTCGAGCGGCTTCGCGGAGCGATGGCGCCCGAGCACGGGGCCGTCGTAGTTACCGGCGCCGTTTCCGATTGGGACGAAAGTGAGCCGACCCTCGTGGTCGAATCGGTAGAGGCGCGAATGCCGTGAGCAGCCGGGCGTTGACCAGCGCGCTCACGGCGTTCGTCGTAGCGATGTTCGCGACCGCTGCCGGGTGTTCGGGCGAGCTCCTAGCAGCACCGAAGCATCTTTCGCATTGGGGCGAAACGGGCTCCGCGCCCGGAGGACTTCACCAACCCATAGGAATAGCGGTCGCAACGGATGGAACCGTCTTCGTGGCTGACGCTGGAAACGAGCGCATCGCGGCCTTTGACTCGAGCGGACGATTTCTGCACGCGTTTGGGAGCCGTGGAGACGGCCCCGGCGAGTTTCGACGGCCGATGGACATCGACATCGACGCCCAGGGGCGCCTCTACGTTGCAGAGCATGGTGGCGACCGTGTGCAGGTGTTTAGTGCTCGCGGGGAGCTGCTTCGAAGCGTTGCGGGTGAGGACGCCCCAGGCGGCGGATTCGATGCCGCGGCGGGCGCTGTGGTCTCACCGTCTGGCGAGCTCTTCGTCGCCGACTTTTACAACCACCGCGTTCTCGCGTTCCGGGCAGATGGGAGCTTCCGTAGTGTCATCGGCACGCCAGGGAGGGTGCTTCCCGGTCGCCTGCACTACCCGACGGACCTCGAGTGGTCAGCTGGCCACCTGGTCGTAGCCGATGCCTATAACAATCGTATTCAGATCTTCTCGGAAAATGGTGACGTGGTCGCGCGCTGGGGAGGCCTGCTCGGCTCTGGCCTCGCAGGGGACGGCCTCGGGTCGTTTCGAGTGGCGACCGGTGTGGCGGTCGACAGTCTTGGGCGCATCTACGTCGCGGATTTCAAGAATCATCGCGTTCAAGTCTTCACAGGCGACGGCGAGCTGGCCGCCGTCTTCGGCACCCAAGGGAGCGCGCCCGGCGAATTCGAGCGCCCCACCGACCTCGACATCGGCCCCGACGGCCGAATCTATGTCGTGGATTTCGGCAATGACCGGGTGCAGGTCTTTACACCACTTCCGGGAGAGGTGCCGTGAAGTGGTGGGCCCTAGTTGTCGTCATCGTTGCCGCGGGGCTGCTGCCGAGCATGGTCGCGGCCCAGGGAATCAACACGAACGTCGCGCTTGCCGTGGCAGAGGACGAAGGGATTTTCCGCTCCCAGCTCCGCTATCGCCGCGCCACCGACGACCCGTCGGGAATGGGACGCGAGCTCGATGCGCTGGTTGCGCCGCAAACGCTCGTCTACGGCATCACGCCGAGGCTGACCGCGTTCGCGACGCTTCCGATTCTCGCGCAGCGATGGGTCCGGATGGGAGACGGCAGCGTGAACACAGATTCAGCCGTCGGGGATTTCCGCCTCCTTGGGCGATACACCTTCTTCGCGGACGACTACGCGCCGCTCTCAACAAGGCGTTTAGCGCTTCTGGCTGGAATGAAGTTTCCAACCGGAGCCGACCGCTTCGGAACCCCATCGTTTGACCCGATATTCGGCGCCGTCGGCACCTGGGCCGCGAATCGCCATGAGCTCGACCTGGACGCGCTCTACACGGTGACAACCAAGCGTCACGACGTCGAAGCCGGGGACCAGTTCCGCTACGACCTGGCCTATCGCTACCGCGTCTGGCCGGGGCGCTTCAAGGGAAGACTCCTTCAGCTAAACGGCACCCTCGAGCTGAACGGCCAGTGGGCTGGGAAGAGTCGCACAGACGGAAGCACGGTCGCGGCGTCCGGGGGGAGTGTGCTCTTCCTCTCGCCCGGCGCGCAGTTCATCACGAAGCGCTTCATCCTCGAGGCGTCCGTGCTGGTACCCATATGGCAGGACCTCAATGGACCGCAGCTCGAGGACGATTTCACTGCGGTTCTCAGTGTCCGAATTCCTTTCGCGCTCGGGCTGCGTTGAGGCGCATCGGTCTAAGCCGCACTTCTTGGGAGTATTGGCTTGAGTCTCCCGTGTGTCATGTCGCCTTCGGCTGTTCCTCGCTGGGCGAGAACCACGGATAAATTGACGGCAAGACGAAGAGCGTTAGAAAGGTTGAGGTCACCAGCCCGCCGATTACCACGGTGGCCAGAGGCCGCTGCACCTCAGCTCCGGAGCCCGTGGC